>DAOMPZ010000063.1:0-13818 GCA_035445045.1 Crocinitomicaceae bacterium
AAACGTTTCAACGTTTCGTCATTTACCGTTGCTCCCAACGCACATGGCGCATAAATGTCAACATCTAAATCGTAAATTTCGTCCAAGCCTACAACTTTCGCTCCGTATTGTGTCGAAATGCGTGACAACAAATCTCGGTTGATGTCGGTAATAAATACTTCCGCACCTTCTTTTACCAAATGTTCTACTAAATATTCACCCACGTGACCAACACCTTGCACCGAAATTTTCTTTCCGCTCAATGAATCCGTGCCAAATTGTTCTTTCGCAGCTGCTTTCATACCGACATAAACGCCGTAAGCTGTTACAGGCGATGGGTCGCCACTTTTTCCTGGCAAGCCAACAACGTGATTGGTTTCCATGTTTACCCAAATCATATCTTGTGGACTTGTTCCAACATCTTCTGCGGTGATGTATTTCCCACCTAAACTGTTGACAAACTTACCAAAACGGCGCATATACGCTTCGTTTTTCATCGTTCTCGAATCGCCGATGATAACGGATTTTCCACCACCAAGATTTAATCCTGCTAATGAATTTTTGTACGTCATACCACGAGACAGACGAAGTACGTCATTCAACGCCTCCATTTCGTTGTTGTACATCCACATTCTCGAACCGCCAAGAGCAGGCCCTAATGTGGTGTTGTGAACGCCAATGATAGCTTTTAGTCCAGTTTCATTGTCGTTGCAAAATAATACTTGCTCGTGATTAAATTGGCTTAACTGCGCAATTACAGGGTTTTCGGAAAGATTGACATCTTTGATATCCTTTACTTCAAACATGCGTTTATATAATTTATAATTTAGTAAAATCTATTTCTTACTTTTGCCTTTTTTCAATTTGGCGACGTAAAAATATAAAATAAAACAATGAACGCTCTCAAGTATCTAAATAAATATTTGCTAAAATATAAAGGACGGCTTTTATTTGGCGTTATTTGCATCGTGGCAACCAACATTTTTGGCGTGATGATGCCCAAGGTTGTCGGTGATGCCGTAAACGGATTTAAAGTCGATGTTTCTAACGGTTTAGAGTCGAACGAAATTCTTTGGAACGCCTTGATAGTAGCAGGTTTTTACATGATTTTGAACATTGGAAAAGGCATTTTTTTGTTTCTGACAAGGCAATCTATTATCGTAATGTCACGGTTGATAGAATACGATTTAAAGAACGAAATTTATGCGCATTATCAAAAATTGGATTTTGGGTTCTACAAAAAAAATAAAATTGGCGATTTGATGAACCGAGTTTCGGAAGACGTTACGCAAGTTCGACAATATTTAGGACCAGGGTTAATGTATAATATCAATTTAATTGTTCTTTTTCCGATGTGTATTTATTCGATGATGCAAACAAACGTTAAATTGACGTTGATGGTGTTAATTCCCTTGCCATTGCTATCGTTTATCATTTACAAAGTTTCGTCTAAGATTAATTTTGCGAGCAAAAAAGTACAAGAACAACAATCGCATATTTCTACCATTGTGCAAGAAAATTTTTCGGGAATACGAATTTTAAAAGCTTATTCACGTGAAGATGAAAGCAAGCAGCGGTTTGATAATTCGGCACAGGAATACAAAAAGCGCACGATGAAAATGGTGTTGATTGATGCGTTATTTATGCCAGCCATTACGTTTTTGATTTCGTTGAGTGTTTTAATTGCGATTTATGTCGGTGGTTTGATGACGTTTACAGGCGAAATTGAAGTGGGCGACATCATTGCTTACATCATGTATATCAATATGTTGACGTGGCCTTTTGCGAGTGTTGGTTGGGTTACGTCTATCATTCAACGAGCGGCGGCATCGCAAGAGCGAATTAATGAATTTTTGAAATTTGAACCCGAAATCGTCAATACTGTTCACGAACCATTTGCCGAAATCAAAACGATTGAATTGAAAGACGTTAGTTTTACGTATGAAAATTCGGGCATAACAGCGTTGAAAAATTTGAATTTTACCATTCACAAAGGCGAAAAAATCGGAATTGTTGGCAAAACAGGAAGTGGAAAATCAAGTATTTTGTATTTGTTGACACGACAATTTGATGCAACAAATGGAACGGTTTTGATTAACAATACGCCTATTCAAAACATTAATTTAGATGCATACCGCCGAAAATTTGGCGTTGTTCCGCAGGAAGTATTTTTGTTTTCCGACTGGATAAGAAACAACTTAACTTTTGGCATTAACGACCGTGAAGTTTCGGAAGATGAGTTGGTTACAGCAACCAAACAAGCGCACGTTTATCACAATATTCAGCGTTTTACGGATAAATTTGAAACCGAACTGGGCGAACGTGGTGTGAATTTAAGCGGTGGACAAAAACAACGTATCAGCATTGCCCGAGCGTTAATTCGCCAACCTGAATTGCTCTTGTTAGACGATTGTCTTTCGGCTGTTGACACTGAAACAGAAGAACGCATTTTAAAAGCGATGGAAGAACTCCACCAAACGGTTGTAATTGTCAGTCATCGGATTTCGTCCTTGCGTTTTGTCGATAAAATCATCGTTCTCAAAGACGGCGAAATAGCCGAAATGGGAACACACGAAGAGTTGTTAGAACAAAAAGGAATTTTCTTTGAGATGCACCAAAAGCAGATGTTGGAGGAGTGAAAAATGACAGTAGGACGTTAAGACAGTACGATTTTAAGACGTGCATCGCTTGAAAAAAATCAGCAAAAAGTCTGTTGAATTATGGAATATTTGTGTAGTTTTGTTACGTACATAAATGGGGTATTATAAGAAAAACTGATGAAATTGACAAAAACATTGATATTAACATTGCTAATTTATGAGATTTTGAGTTTTCAGTATTCTTATGGACAAGAACTTAACAAACAGATTGACAAAAGTCAAAAGATAGCAATATCAAAATCACCTTTCAAGGATGCAAAAGGAATGCATAGGAATCTTACTCAACAAAAACAATTAAGATCTGAATATTTGACGATTATAGACAGTTTGAGAACTAAATTTCAAAATGACACTATACTTCTTATTGAAAATTATAATTATATTTGTCTTGGGTGTCCTGCAAATTATGTACAAATTCAAATAGGCGATAATCTTATCTCGTTAAGAAGTGACTTTCCCTCAATAAAATATAAAACCACAAAAATTAATAAGCTATCAAAATCATATTCTGATACAATAGGAAGCTATCATAGTGATATTAATGAATTAATAAATGAGGCAAGTATTAGTGATAATTGGAATATAAATCCAGCAAAATATGGTATTGATGGGTGTCTTGATGGTGAGCATACGTTTTATTCATTTATCTATCCGAGTGGAAAAATTATTTCAATGTATATGAGATGTTGGATAGATATAGAATCGAGGAAGATAACCAAATGAAAGAAAACAACCCATAACCCGTGGTATAGAGAAATGGCAAAAAACGCTCCGATTTTAAAATTTTTCGTTAATTTTGAAGTCGGAATTTCGATTGAAGATTTGTGCTAAAAGTGCCGTCTTCGCAAAGCTGCTGACCGTTAGCAGTCAACTTAACCAATGACATGGTAAAATAACACACGAAGAGTTGCTACGAAACAAAGGAATTTTCTTTGAGATGCACCAAAAACAGATGTTTTAAACAACATTCAACCATGCAAATCTCAAATTTAATTTGAGATTTGCATGGTTGAATTGTAAAAATTACGTATTTTTGTATCTCACAAAAGATGATACAAGATGTTTTTACAAAGAGAAAATAACCAAGATATACTTGATGCTGTACAAAATTTTCCTGTAACGGCAATTATTGGACCTCGTCAATGTGGGAAATCTACGTTGGTAAAGCATTTAATAAAAAATCACTATCCTGAAAGTATCTATTTAGACTTAGAACGTCCATCTGACTTGGAAAAATTAAATGATGCCGAGTGGTTTCTTTCAACCCAAAAAGGTAAGTTGATTTGCATTGATGAAATTCAACGCAAGCCCGAATTATTTCCACTTATCAGAAGTTTGGTCGATGAATGGAACAGACCAAGCTGTTTTGTCGTGTTAGGTTCGGCATCTCGTGACTTATTAATGCAAAGTTCTGAAACACTTGCAGGTCGAATTATCTACAAGCAATTAACGCCGTTTTTATCGTCCGAATTACCTAATTTATCTATTGAAAAATACTTTGAAAGAGGCGGATTTCCTCGAAGTTTTTTAGCGACAAACGACAAAGTTTCCTTTGAATGGCGCACGAGTTTTATATCCACTTTTTTGGAGCGAGATTTATTGCAATGGGTAAATTTCACACCTGCAACAATGAGGCGTTTGTGGCAAATGCTGGCTCATATAAATGGACAAACGGTTAATTATTCTAGTTTGGGAAATTCATTAGGTGTAAGCAATCAAACTGTAAAAAACCACATCGACTTGTTAAAAAGTACATACATGGTAGATGTAGTAGAACCCTATATTTCCAATCTTGGAAAACGCTTGGTAAAAGCTCCAAAAGTATATATTTCCGATTCAGGTATTGTTTCCGCATTGCTCAATATCCGTTCCTTTACAGATTTAGCAGGGCACCCTTCTTTTGGGGCGATTTGGGAAGGTATTGTACTTGCCAATTTACGAGGAAATTTTCCTGATGCCGAAATTTCATTTTATAGAACTACTGGTGGTGCCGAAATGGATTTTGTCATAAAAATAAATCGTCAAACGATTGCTATTGAATGTAAAGCAACGTATGCACCGTCTTTATCAAAAGGAAATTATTCAGCAATAGAAGACATTCAACCCAAACACACCTTAATCATTACACCATCGCCAGACAGTTGGTCGATGAGTAAAAAAATAGATGTCGTTTCATTAAATGAATCCATTCTTAAACTAAAAGAATATCGTATGATTTAACCATGTAAATCTCAATTTTAATTTGAGATTTGCATGGTTGAGTTTTGAAAAATGACGTGTTTGACACTGAAAAAACATATTAAAAATCAGTACAAAGTCTGTTAAATATGGGATATTTGTGTAGTTTTGTTGTGTATATAAATGAGTTAGCAGAAATTTTATGACCGACACCGAAAAAATAGTAACAAAGACCAAAGAGTATATTCTGAAACTTTATTCGGACGGCTATAGTACGCATCAAAATATGGTAAACGGATTAAAAAATGGCATTGACTATTTTGTTGGACGCAAAAACGGTTTTGACACAATTAAAGACGAAATATTGACAACTTGTTTGACGGAGTTTAACGAAAGAACCAAAGTTTTTGATAAAGTTGGACACTTGAAAATGGTTGATACAATTAAAGCTGATTTTATACAGTTTGTGAACAACCTAAATGTAAATGAACTATTGGAAATCTCACCAATTTCGTTTGAAAGGCGATTAAATGAAGAAGAATCTAAAAGGCTTGAAAAATCATTAAAGGATACTTTTGATTTCGGCTCTTGGAAAGACGAAAATTATTACTGGGAACCACTTTCTAAAACTCAAAACAGAATTTCCTTAGTATATTTTGAGGACGACTTATTTAAATCAGAGGAAATTCAGAAAATTGTTGACATTATAAAATCAATTTCAGGCGACAGAATTTTACTGTTAACGGATGAAAATTTAAACTACGAAGTTGAGACCTCCTCATTCGATATTGATTGGATAGAATCCGCTTATTGCAACTTTGAAACTGATTGGTTAATCTATATTTCCCACGAAGGAACAATAACTTTTGCAGGAGAAACTCTAATAACAAAAATAGAAAACGAATTGACAGAAATAATTAAACATAAAAATCCGTGGAATTAAAAACTACCGCTAACATATAACGACACCCGCAGTATAGTGAAGTGTCCTCAAAGACGACGAAATAGCCGAAATGGGAACACTCGAAGAATTGCTACAAAACAAAGGAATTTTCTTTGAAATGCACCAAAAACAGATGTTGGAGGAGTAAGGGGAATCAACAAAATACAACTCCCAAATAACTTTTTTTATTTTTTCTGAAGAGATAAAGGGTTTAATCAACGCATTTGTATTAAATTTACGGTCAAAATTTTATAAACACAATAATTTTAAATTTCAAATATGAAAGTTACAGTAGTAGGAGCTGGAAATGTAGGCGCAACGTGCGCTGACGTGTTGGCTCACAGAGAAGTTGTTAACGAAGTTGTTTTGTTAGACATCAAAGAAGGTTTTGCAGAAGGAAAAGCATTGGATATGTGGGAAACTGCACCTGTTAATATGTACGATACACGTATCACAGGTTCGACAAATGATTATTCAAAAACGGCTAATTCAGAGGTTGTTGTTATCACTTCGGGATTACCAAGAAAACCAGGTATGTCACGTGACGACTTAATCGCTACCAACGCAGGAATTGTAAAATCTGTCACAGAAAACATCATCAAATACTCGCCAAACGCTATCATTATTATTGTTTCTAATCCGTTAGACGTAATGACCTATTGTGCGTATTTGACAGCTAAAATCGACCCAAGCCGTGTGTTTGGTATGGCTGGAATTTTAGATACAGCTCGTTACCGTGCATTTTTGGCAACAGAATTAAACGTTTCTCCAAAAGATATTCAAGCAGTATTGATGGGCGGTCATGGTGATACAATGGTTCCACTTCCACGTTACACAACAGTTGGTGGTATTCCTGTAACTGAATTAATCGAAAAAGATAAATTAAATGCAATCATCGAGCGTACAAAAGTTGGTGGTGGCGAAATCGTTCAGTTGTTAGGAACTTCTGCATGGTACGCACCAGGAGCATCTGCGGCGCAAATGGTTGAAGCTATCGTGAAAGATCAAAGACGTGTTTTCCCTGTTTGTGCTTGGTTACAAGGCGAATATAACATGAAAGATATTTATTTGGGTGTACCTGTTATTTTGGGTAAAAACGGTATCGAAAGAATTATCGAATTGGATTTGAACGCAGAAGAAAAAGCATTGTTAGAAGAATCTGCAAAAGCAGTGAAAGATGTGATGAATGTTTTAGACAATATGAATTTGTAATAAGTTACAAATTCCCAATAATACTAAAAAAACCTCTCAAGAACGAGAGGTTTTTTTTTATTTCTCAAGATTAATGAAACTTCTAAAAAGTCAACTATCAAGGCTTTTTAAAATTTTAAAGTAACGCAGAGAGTTGGGTTTTTAGAAGTTCCCTATATTTGTACTTTCAAATTAACAGCATGAAACAATTGGACAACCAAACAAAAAACAAAAGAATAGCCTATTGGCTACTGATAGGTGTTTTTATGATTATGATACAAACCATTCTCGGCGGAGTGACACGCTTGACAGGTTCGGGCTTGTCGATGACCGAATGGAAACCGATTATGGGTTTTATTCCGCCGTTAAACGAAACTGATTGGCAAAAAGCATTTGCAGGCTATCAAAACATCGCACAATACAAATATGTCAACAACCATTTTTCGATAGACGATTTCAAATTTATCTTCTTTTGGGAATGGTTTCATAGAACATGGGCACGTTTGTTAGGTGTCGTTTTTGCCATTCCGTTTATTTATTTCATCTACAAAAAATATTTCGCCAAAGCGATGATTTTACCTTTGGTAATTCTTTTTATTTTGGGCGGATTGCAAGGTTTGATTGGTTGGATAATGGTAAAATCGGGATTGAATGATACAGATATGTATGTCAGTCACATACGTTTGGCGATTCATTTTGTGTCGGCGTTGGTACTTTTGTGTTTTACACTTTGGTTTGCGCTAAAATTATTAGTTCCAGAGGAAAAAAGAGTGGCAAACTCATCTTTGAAATATTTGATTTTGAGTATTATTGGATTACTTACGATACAACTGTTTTACGGTGCTTTTTTGGCAGGAATGCACGGTGCAGGTGCTGCTCCAACATGGCCAACAATCAACGGTTATTGGATTCCGCCTTTGAATGGTCAAGGTGGTTGGGTAAGCAATCCTATTAATGTGCAATTTGTTCACAGAACGCTTGCGTACCTTCTATTTACACTGATTGTTATTGCGTTTTTCAAACTCAAAAAAATAAACCGTGCAAGTGGAAATAACCTCTTGAAAAGAACAAATGGTTGGACGTTGGGACTTGTTTCGTTGCAAGTTTATTTAGGCATTGTAACTGTCATCACTTCGCCGTTTATTATCCCTGGAATTTTTAAATCGTATGAAACGTTAGCATTGACACACCAATTAGTTGCTATGTGTTTGCTTGTGTCGTTATTTGTGACGAATTATTTGGTAAAGTTGCGTAAATAACCATAACCGCAAAGAGAGCAAAGAAGGCGCAAGGCTCGCAGAGGGAGGTGTGAAAAATGAAATGGGTGTAAATACTTATGCTAGTTAAACAAAAAAGACGTTACAACTGCTGTCATAACGTCTTTTAAATTATCTTTTAGCTTATGCTTTACTTTTTCTCTTTCTTCGCATTTTGATTTTTCAACGCATAAGAAACGCCCAAGCCTAAAACAGATTTAAACTGTGTTCTTGGCCCTGTTCGTCCTTTGTTATCTGTGATTTTAATATCATCATCATAGATTAAGTTCCATTGAACAGACGCTGATAACCAACTGTTTACTTTAAACGTGAAAATAACTTCGGCATTTACGTCAATGTTTTGTGGATTGTTTAAGTAATTCGAGACAACTCCAAACGAGATTTCATCTCAACGTTTTTAACAATCTCTTTGTTGTAGATAAAACGGAAATACGCACCGTATTCTTGACGGAACATTTTACCATGCTTGATTAATTCTCCTCCTAAACTATATTCGGCTTTATCAACGCCGAAAGCACCTTGGTCAGACAACATTCTGTCACGGACAAAAGTATATTTTAATGCAATTGGAGATAAGAATATATTCATATCCTTGTTTGGAGCATACTCAATACCTAAGGCAGTTGAGAAATACCCTGGCGCCATAAATTTAGATGTTTTGATGGAGTCGTTCGGATAAGAATAACCGTTCATCATTTGGGTTTTAAAACCACTTGTTAACGTGAAATACCACTTACTATCGTTTACAATTTCATATCCTAAAGTTGATTGAATGTCAATTCGGTCATCTGTTTTTTGATATTTATTTCCAGGTGTTTTGTCAAAAAAACGGATACCACCAAGAGCTAGTTTCAAATCGTTATCCCATTTCCAACGTTCTTTTCTGTAGTTTGCCGTTCCGTCAACAAATCCTAAAACAGAAATATTGTTTCGACCCCCTGCTGCCCAGTTCACAAAACTTGATTGTGTTCCGTTTATTCCAAACAATAATTTAGTATTCCAATACGATGAGTCTTTTACAGGTGTAATATCTTGCGCAAAAGTTAATTGCGAACCTAACACCACAAACATCACTGCAAAATAAATTTTTCTTTTCATTATATTAATTTTTAGGGCGCAAAAGTATGTATATTAGACTAATAAAACAAAAAAGACGAATTTTTTTCGTGGGGACAAACGCATTTAAAACACTAAAATCTTCAATAAGTAGGTTTCGTTCTACCCAGCAATCTTTCATTTTGACTTAATTCTCAAGTTTACAAGTAGTTTCATTTTCAACCAAATTTAGAACGTTTTTTATTCAAGGAGAAATTTTGTAGCGCATTTTCACTTCTTTTCCAATCGTAATCTTCTTCAAAAAACAATATCGAGTGACCAATGTCGTTTATTTCTGAATGCAAATTTAATAATCGAAATAAGGTTAATGATTTAATAGTTGCAAATATTTTTGATGTTAATTTTAAATCCGTTTGCGTTAGGGATAAAATTAATTAGTGAGATATTTATCGTGTAAATTTCATTATTTTTGTTCTTGGTTGAAAAACAACAATGCAAATTAACACAAACAAATGCAACAAATAAATTCCTCGCTATCGGCACGTATAAAACATGCTATCGAACATCATTTACCAGGCGAAGATGCGCATTTGCCGATGAGTCCGTCGGGTAGGGGGAAAAGTAGTGAATTGTTTGAAGCGGCCGATTTTTACAAAATTTCTTCTGTGGCGATTATTTTGGTTCAGTCGGAAGATAGTTTGAAAATTATTCTGACGCAACGCATGGATTACGAGGGCGCACACAGCGGACAAATTAGTTTCCCTGGTGGACGAAAAGAAGGTTTTGATACCGAACTTTGGGATACTGCTATTCGGGAAACGCAGGAAGAAATAGGCGTGCAGTTACAGGCTGAAAATCTATTGGGAAAATTGACGAATGTTTATATTCCTGTGAGTGGATTTTTGGTTTATCCGTTTGTTTTTTATTTGGAAGAAATGCCAACGTTTACGAACAATTACGAAGTAAAAGAAACGTTTTTTATTACTTCGGAACAACTTTTAAACGAACATTCTGTTTCAAAAATGAGCGTTACGGTTAATGCTAAATTTAAGATGATTGTTCCGTGTTTCAGTATCGAAAACCGACAAATTTGGGGCGCAACAGCGATTATTTTGAATGAGTTGAAAATGTTGTTACAACGAGTTTAGATATTTATTTATCAAACCACCCTTTTTTCTTATAATAATAAAACATCGAAGATACAGTCACAACCATTAAAGCGAGTACCGCCCAATAGCCGTAACGCCATTCTAATTCGGGCATATACTTGAAATTCATACCGTAAAGTCCCGAAATAAAAGTCAATGGAATAAATATTGTGCTGACTAAAGTCAAGACTTTCATAATTTCGTTCATGTTTTGGTCGTTAATCGAATAGCATAGATTTGTCAAACCGTCCAAAATTTGCTTGCTTACATCAATTTCTTCTAAAATCATCATGCACGATTCATTGACTTTCGAGAAATAAACCCGATTTTCTTTCTGTAAAAGTTCCGTTTTTATCGTACGCATTTGAAAACCCACATCTTTCAACGGATAAACAATTTTGCGCAATTGGATTAAAAGCCGTTTTTGAACTTCAATCAATCGCAAATATTCCTTGATATTACGTGAATTAATCTTTTTCATCATAATCAATTCGTCCAAGCGTTCTACTTCGCTGACAATGGATTCAAGTGTTTCAAAATAATTTTCAACAATCGCATCTAACAGCTTGTAAAGTAGATAGTCTGAGCCTTTCTGACGTATTCTTCCAATTTTATTTTCGATGTAATTCCGAACAGTCGAAAAATGCCCCGATTCGTGTTCTTGAAAAGAAATCAGATAATTTTTACCCAAAATAAACGACAATTTATCTTCCGTCAGTTTTTTATTGTGCTTTTTCGGTAAAATAGACTTGATTTTGAAATACAGATAATCATCAAATTCTTCGAGTTTGGCACGTGAAAAATTATTTTGAATTTCATCGACTAAAAATTTGTCAAGATGAATATTTTCAATTAGTTGTGAAATTTCGGACTTGTCGCTAATGTTGTGAATATTGAGCCATGAAACAGTGTTGTCTGTAACCAAATTCATGAAATTCATTGAATAAGACGTTATTTCACCTTCCGAAAATTTTACTTCGTCAGCGTTGTATTCGTATAGTTGACACGGTTTTACCATGGGAAAAATTTAGATTTTTTCTGTTGTTTGGCTTTTTTGTCGAGCATTTTATTGGTAATCAAACGGTAAATTTCTTCCCATTCCAACATTCCGCCGATATTTCGGTCGTCAATATAAATGTCTGCCAACAACTTTCGAGGAACAGATGTATCATATTCCTCTTCGGGAAAATTCTTGTTAATCGCATAAAATTCAACGCCTTTTTGCTTGCAAAATTCAATGGCTTCTCTCAACGTACGCCCATGGCGATATGTCCATAAAAGCAAGCGATGACCATCATTGTGCAAACGAATTAACACCTCAAACGCATCTTCTTTTTCCTTGCCAATTTCAGGATATTTTTCCTCTACAAGTGTGCCGTCAAAATCTACGGCGATTGTTAGTTTTTTTGAATTCATTTGTGCAATTTTATGCGTTTTATTTTAAAATCAAGGCTAAAGATAAGGAATATTTTTAGTCCAACATCAAAACAATTTTTGTACTTTTACGCAAAATAAATTTTTATGCAAATTGATAAACATGCTGTTGTGACCTTGAGTTACAAATTATCGAACCACACAACAGGCGAAAAAATCGAAGAAACAACTGCCGAAAATCCGATGGTTTTTCTTTTTGGCGCAGGGCAGTTAATCCCTGAATTTGAGCAAAATGTAAGCGGATTGAACGTTGGCGACCCGTTTGAATTTACCATTGCAGCGGCAAATGCTTATGGTGTTCCATCTGATGATAATATTGTGAATATTCCGTTGGACGTTTTCAAAAACGAAGAAGGTGTAATTGACACAAACGAAATCAAAGTTGGTGCTATTCTTCCGATGTCTGACGACCAAGGAAACATGATGCGAGGAACAATTTTGAACATCAGTGAGAGCGAAGTTCGCATGGATTTCAATCACCCATTAGCAGGTACGGATTTACATTTTACAGGTAAAATTGATGAGGTGCGCGAGGCTACAAAAGATGAAATTGACCATGGTCATGTGCATGGTCCACACGGACATCACCATTAAGATTAAAATTACTAAATTTGAAAACCGATTTTTAAAATCGGTTTTTTTATTTTTAATTCAAGCCCAATGATACATTATTTATTTGATTGCAAAAATCCTCATAATCAATATATTGACATTCATGTAGTGTTTGTTGCAACGGAAACACAACACGAAATTCAGTTACCCGCGTGGCGACCAGGACGTTACGAATTGGGGAATTTCGCTAAAAATGTAAAAGGTTTTAAAATCGTTTGTGAAAATAAATTAGTTGTTTCAACGAAAATTACCAAAGATAGATGGCGTGTTGAAACGGAAATTGGGAAAATATATACAATTAAATATCAATATTATGCGGCGGAGTTAAATGCAGGTTCGACCTATTTTTCAACAGAGCAACTCTATGTAAATCCTGTGAATTGCTGTGTTTACGTCGAGGGAATGCAACAGTTGCCGTGTGAAGTTGAGTTAAACGTTCCGAAAAATTATCAAATAGCGTGTGGATTGCCGTTGCAAAATGAAAAATTAATTGCTAAAAATTTTGATGAATTAGCGGATAGTCCGTGGATTGCATCGGCTAATTTAAAACATGATTTTTACGTAGTTAATGACGTGAAATTTAACCTTTGGTTTCAAGGCGAGTGTAAACCTGATTTGGATAAAATCAAAGAAGATTTTACAAAATTTACCCAAAAACAAGTCGATAAATTTGGCGAATTTCCGTTTGAAGAATATCATTTTTTCTTTCAAATAACACCTAAAAATGCGTATCACGGTGTCGAACATCAAAATTCGACCGTCATTTATTTAGGACCAAGTCATAGTTTGATGACGACGAACTACACCGAATTATTAGGCGTTTCTTCGCATGAATTGTATCACGCTTGGAATGTCAAATCCATTCGTCCGATTGAACTTTTTCCCTACGATTTTACGAAAGAAAACTATTCGCAATTAGGCTATTTGTGTGAAGGCGTGACAACGTATATGGGCGATGCAATGTTGTATCGCAGTGGTGTTTTTAGCTTACAACAGTATTTTAAGGAGTTTGAAAAACAACTGAAAAAACACTTTGATAATTTCGCACGTTTCACGACCAATGTTGCCGAATCTTCGTTTGATACATGGCTTGACGGTTATGTTGCAGGCGCACCCAATCGAAAGTTGTCGATTTACACCGAAGGTTGTTTATTGGCTTTTGCTGTTGATGTTTTACTACTGAAACACACGAACGGGAAACACCGCTTGGACGATGTGATGAAACGTTTGTATTTTGATTTTTACCTGCAAAACAAAGGCGTAAGCGAGCAAGATTATTGGAATGTTATTCGCAATTTTGTTGGCGATAAATTAGATTATGTTTACGAAGAATATTACCA
>DAOMPZ010000064.1:0-4298 GCA_035445045.1 Crocinitomicaceae bacterium
AAATTGGGGCATGGAAACAAAGTCGTGTTCACAAAATCAAAAAGTGTGTCGATTTGATGCTGTGTATTTTGCCTTTTGAACAAGATTTCTACAAAAAATTCGATTATCACGCAGAATATGTCGGACATCCGCTGTTAGATGCCGTTGAAAATTTCCGCAGGGAAAACCAAACCGATTTCCGAGCAAAACACCAATTGGACGACAAACCAATTTTGGCAATTTTAGCAGGAAGTCGCAAGCAAGAGATTAGCAAGAAATTGCCGATAATGCTCAATGCGGCAAAGGCTTTTCCAAATTATCAAGTGGTTATTGCAGGCGCACCGTCGATGAATCCCGAATTTTACAAGCAATTCCACACGGACGAACATACAGTGGTTTTCAACGAAACGTATCCTCTTTTGGATAACGCTTCATTGGCAATCGTAACATCGGGTACAGCAACCTTGGAAACGGCTTTGTTTAAAGTTCCCGAAGTGGTTTGTTATGTTGGCAATCCGCTGTCGTATCTGTTAGCGAAAAAATTGATAAAAGTGAAATTTATTTCGTTGGTAAATTTAATTTTAGACCGTGAAGTTGTCCGAGAGTTGATACAGCACGAATGTACTTCGGAAAACATTGTGAGTGAACTTAAAAAGTTAGAAGTTGGAGCGGAAAACCGAGCGAAATTAATTACCGAATACGAACATTTAACAACCTTATTAGGCAAAGGCGGAGCAAGCGAAAAAGCCGCCAACGAAATAGTAAAATTGATTTGAAGGCAGTAAAAAACAGTTTGATTTTTATTTTGTTGATATTGTGCAATAGCACATACAGCCAGCAACTGCGCATTGGTATTTTTCGAGATGTTGCCACCAAACAAGTGATTTTCGATTACGCCAAAGGCAGTTACAGTATTTATGTCGATACAGGTTATTACGCCTCTATTTTGCCGAGTGAGTCGGTGCAGTTGCAAGTTTCGGCAAACAATCAGATTGAATTAAAACACAATTATCAAGTTGTGGGAAAATATAAGTCGATAAAATTGATTGAAAATCAACCAAATAGCAATTTGTCTATTCAAGTAACACAGCCCAAAACGAAAGTTAGAAAATACCAAAATGATTTTGAAATTTTTGCCAAAGACGGCGTTTTGACTATCGTGAATTTGGTTGACATTGACAATTATTTGGCAGGCGTAGTCGAGTCGGAAGGCGGTGGCGGAAAACAGCTTGAATATTATAAGGTGCAAGCGTTAATTTCGAGGTCGTACTTGTTTAAGTATTTCAGCAAGCACGAAAAAGAGGGGTTTTCGGTGTGTGACAGAGTGCATTGCCAAGCCTATCACAGCATGATGCGGTTTACGCCAACGATTGATTCGGCGGTAAAAGCAACGAAAAATTTAGTCATGGAAGACGAAAATAATACGCTTATTGATGCGTTTTTTCACGCTAATTGCGGTGGTCAAACTTCCGAGGCAAAATACGTGTGGAATAACAATATTGCGTATCTAAATTCATTCAAAGATACATTTTGCATTTACACCAAACAAGCTGTTTGGGATAAACGTATTTCACAGCAAGAATGGGCGGATTTTTTGGTGCAACAGTACAATTATCCCATTAACGACAGTGTTTATGGTCCATTGATTTTCACGTTCAACCAACCCGACCGCATGGCTTTTTATCACAGTTCGTTACTCGGCATTCCCTTGCGTGACATTCGTGACCGCTTTAAATTACGTTCTACATTTTTCAATGTTTACCCTGACGGAACAGACGTTATTCTGACAGGACGAGGCTACGGTCACGGTGTTGGCTTGTGTCAAGAGGGTGCAATGAAAATGGCGTTATTCGGTTATTCCTTCCGACAAATCGCACTTTATTATTTCCCTGGTGCGCACATTGTTGACAGACAAAGAGATGAGTTTTTTAAGTACGTGACTGATTGGTAATCTCCACTTTTACAAATTATAAATCGTCAACCCTTTTGGGTATTTTACTTTGTAACCCAAACGCACTTTTTTCGTGTCTTGCGGTTTGATGTTAAATTTCCACGTCAATGTACCTTGCTCTTCGTCAATCGTTGCATTATCGGATTGTGTTAATTCGACAACGACATCTTTGTTCGTAGAAATTGGGAATTGGTCTTTCACTTCGATTGTCGTAGCGATACTTTTGTTGTTGCGAATGGAAATTTCGTAAGTGTAAGTTGACTCTTTTGTTGCCGAAAGAATTTTATTTCCCGATTTTTCGGTTATTTTTTCACGTTTTACCACCACATTCTTATCAATTCCAAGGGCAATTTCTAAGGTGTCGCTTGTCGAAGATGGATTGAGATACGTCTTGCCAACATACGTACCTTCCAACAAAATATTTGCCTCGCCAGCCAACAAATTATATTGACCATAATCCGTCATGTAAGCAATCAAATAAGCATTTGTCCCCAATTTTGGGGCGGTATAATAACTATACGTTGCAGGAACTTCTTGCTTGGACAAGGTAACAGCATGTTCCTTGCCATTCGTGTAAATATCATACGGAATACTAATCGCATAATTGACACTCAATGTTTGCTCGGAAACTTGTGTGTAGTCAGCAGCGGTGTTAGCATAGCTCTGTTTGTCTTTTGATTTTTCGGTTTCTTTTTTATAGCTTGTTGTTTCTGCCACTTCATAATCAGATGAATACGCAGCGGTTCTCGCCTTATTGTAATTCGCTCGAACAGGGGCAACGGTACTCAATCGCCAAACAGAATAATACGGAATGGCGTTGTTTGGGTTGGGTTGGTTGCTCGAAAGTGATAATTTTACTTGTTTCCAATCCAAACCTGTTGTTTGTTTCACTTTGGCTTTAGACGTAATTTGCAGCGATTGACTCACGCCTTTTGACTCTATTTCATACGTCGGAATCCACGATGCTAAATTAGAAACGTAAGAAATATCAAAACGAACGGCTTGGTCTAAATCGCTCATAACTTGCAAAACGATTTTTCCTGTCGAAATTTTTTCTTCGTTCTTTTCACTAAAAGAAAGTTGGTTTTGTAATCGGTCGAGCGTTGCTCTTAATTTTCCTTGTTTGGTTTGTAATGAATTGATATTATTCGCAATTTCTAATCGTTTTTGGCGGTAATAATCAACTAATTTTGAAAGTTCCAAAGCCGAAACACCGCTATTTTGTCCGCCAACCGCTTGGTTTTTATCCAAAAGCGCAATCGTTTGACGGTCGGTTTCCAACTGATTGTTGACCGTTGCAATTTCTTTGTTTACCAACTCAATGCTGTCTTTTATTTTCTTAAAAACTATCGAATTTTCATCAATTTCATATTCCGAATAATAACTATTTGTAAAGGTTGCTGCCATAACGGTTGCAGGTTTGTTTGTGCCAATTCGGATAGAATTTTCGTCAAGTTGGTTGGCAACATTTTTTACAATAATTTCGTTCGAGCCTTTCTTTAAATTAACTGTTACCGAGTGTGTCAATTCAACACCTTTCAAATAAACGAGTGCTTCGTTTAATTTTGCCGTTCCAAAAATAGGTTTCTGCGCCATTAAAGACAAACTGCC
The DNA here is from genome assembly GCA_035445045.1 of Crocinitomicaceae bacterium. Lineage (GTDB taxonomy): Bacteria > Bacteroidota > Bacteroidia > Flavobacteriales_D > Crocinitomicaceae > 40-80. The sequence goes on from DAOMPZ010000064.1 coordinate 3,542, forward strand.
GAATACTACTAATGGTAAAGATAAAAAAAGATTTTTCATGTTCCTATGATTTATAACAATAAGCATATAACAGTTAAAAGTGGGAATTATTGTTTTTGGAAAATTAAAACTACCATTCCTGCTGACGATATAGTTAATTTCCGTAAATTTGCGCAAAAAGATAATAGTATAGATTATGGGAAAGTTCGGTATTACAGAAATATTGTTAATTCTTGGAATTGTTCTTTTGTTGTTCGGAGGTAAAAAAATTCCTGAATTAATGAAAGGTTTAGGTCAAGGCGTGAAAGAATTCAAAGATGCGTCTAAAGCTGACGATAAGAAGAAAAAAGAAGACGAAGAAAAATAATCAACATCATGTACAAGAATTTTGCTGAAGTAAAAAACAAACTTGCTTCCAATGTTTCTGTATCGCAAGTCGTTGAAGACTATTTGCAACGTATTCATGCGCACAAACACCTCAACGCTTTTTTGGAAGTTTTTGAGGAAACAGCACGTTTGAAAGCGAAAGAAGTTGACAAAAAACGAGCAAACGGAACAGCGGGAAAATTAGCAGGAATGGTTATCGGAATTAAAGATAACATCTGCTATGCGCAACACAAAGTATCTGCCTCATCTAAAATTCTTGAAAATTTTGAATCGCTTTATACGGCAACGGCTTTGCAACGCTTAATTGACGAAGATGCTATCATCATCGGGCGATTAAATTGTGATGAATTTGCCATGGGAAGCTCCAACGAAAATTCAGCGTTTGGAAACG
>DAOMPZ010000064.1:4308-13397 GCA_035445045.1 Crocinitomicaceae bacterium
CAACCCTTTGGACGAAACACGTGTTCCAGGAGGTTCTTCGGGTGGTTCGGCAACGGCTGTTGCAGCAAATTTATGTACCGTTTCTTTAGGTTCGGACACAGGAGGCTCTATTCGTCAACCTGCATCATTTACAGGAACGTATGGCATTAAACCGACCTATGGACGCATTTCTCGTTACGGCTTGATTGCTTACGCCTCGTCATTTGACCAAATTGGTGCGTTTGCCAATTCCTTGGAAGATGTTGCTTTGGTAACGGAAATTATGAGTGGAAAAGACGAAATGGACAGCACGTCTTCGTCTGAAAAAGTGACCGATTACACACCTGTTGCGCCAAGCAAAAAATTAAAAATCGCCTACATCAAGGAATACCTTGAACACGAAGGAATAAATCCTATCATCAAAACGGCTTTAAACACATTGTTTAACAATTTAAAAGCGGATGGACACGAAATTGTCGAAGTTTCTTTTCCGTATTTGGATTTTCTCGTTCCTGCGTATTACGTGCTAACAACGGCTGAAGCATCGTCTAATCTTTCACGTTTTGACGGTGTTCACTATGGTTATCGCTCGGCAAATGCACAAGGAACGGAAGAAACCTATAAAAAATCACGTTCGGAAGGTTTTGGTGCAGAAGTGAAACGCCGTATCATGACGGGAACGTTTGTATTGTCTCATGGTTACTACGATGCGTATTATACACAAGCGCAAAAAGTTCGCCGTGTGTTGCAAAACAAAACCAACGAGATTTTAAATCAAGTCGATTTTATTTTGATGCCGACAACACCGAATGTTGCGTTTAAACACAATTCTATTTCTGACCCGATTGAAATGTATTTGCAAGATATTTATACGGTTCACGCCAATTTGTCGGGGCACCCTGCAATCGCTATTCCGCACACGGAAAAAGTGGAAGGAATGCCGTTTGACATACAATTGATGACTAATTTCTTTCAAGAAAAAGAACTTTTTGATTATGCTAAATTAATTGAAAACTACATTCGTCATTCATGAAACAGCTTGTCACAATATTTCTAACGTTTTCTTTTTTGAGTGTTTTTGCACAAGTGCGACAACCCAAACCTGTCGAAAAAGATTCGTTGAGTAGTGACGTGTTTATTGAATTAATTGAAAAAACGTTTTTTGATTATTATGCGCAAGCGTCTAAATTACCCAATTCCGATGTGATTTTCAGTGAATTAGAAAAAGACGGCGTGGACGATATTTCCGATGCAGAAATTTGTCGAAGAATTAAGCTAATGAACGAAACATCGGCATATAAATTCGATTGCAACGCCACAACGATTGGGGCAATTAAAGGATTTATTAAGTCACGCAAAGCATTTGTTAAAATTTGTATGAGCCGTTCGGACATTTATTTTGATATGTATGACGAGTATTTCTCTAAATACGATTTGCCGAAAAGTTTAAAATATCTTTCTGTAATTGAAAGTGCATTGATGCCACGTATTAAGTCGCCTGCGGGCGCTTTGGGATTGTGGCAATTTATGTACGGAACAGGAAAAATGTACGGTTTGAAAGATAATTCTTACATGGACGAGCGCATGGATCCACGGAAATCAACCGATGCGGCGTGTCGTTATTTGAAGAAATTACACGAAATTTACAACGATTGGAATGTCGCTTTAGCAGCGTATAACGCAGGACCAGGCAACGTCAATCGTGCTATTCGCAGAGCGGGTGGACGTGTTTCGTATTGGGCAATTCGTCCGTTTTTACCGAAAGAGACACAACAATATGTTCCCCGATTTATCGCTGCAACGTATTTGTTTACTTTTGCCGAACAACACAATATTCAAGCTGTTCCGTCAACTTATACGTATTACCAGTTGGATACGATGTGTTTGCGCAAAGGCGTGAATATGAGTGCTATTCGGGATTTAATCGGTTGGGAAATTGACAGCATCAAATATTTCAATCCGACATTTAAAGGAACATACATTCCGAAGTTGGAAACCAAACAATGTATCACAGGGCCGTTGACGTATATCGGAAAATTAGTGAGTTTGGAAGATTCGCTCTACAAAAAATCTGACGGAACACAAATTATCGTTGCCGACAATGCGTCTGACCCGTCCGAAATTTATCCGCTTACTTCGACCACCGTTTACGAACAGCATATCGTTCAATCGGGCGAAACGTTGCCGATGATTGCCAATAAATACAATGTTTCGTTGGAATTTATCAAACAGGAAAATAATTTGCAAACCAACGATGTCAAACCCAATCAATTATTGAAAATTCCGAGAAAAGTTATCAGTTCGGTTCATTCGGGTGGCGAATATCAACTTATCTACGACACGGTGTATTACGATACCGTTTTGACGACTGTTCACGTAGTTCAGCGCAACGAAAATTTGGACGTTATCGCTGACTTGCACAAAACGTCCGTAGATTCGCTTATGGCGTGGAATAGTTTAGAAGACAAATGGATTAACATTGGGCAAAAATTGACGATTTACGAAACAACGAAGTCTTTTCATGTCAAAGAAGTGGCCAAAAAAGTTGATGCACAAACGGAAACGCCACCGAAGCAAACGCCTCAAACAACAACTGCCAAACCGCAGTATCACATTGTGAAACAAGGCGAGCTTTTCAACCGTATTGCAACGAAATATAATCTGTCTTCAAGCCAACTTCAAAAACTCAATCCGAATGTCAATCCAAGTAGAATTACGGTCGGACAAAAATTGCGTGTCAAATGAATTTAGATAACATAAATACAATCATTTTTGATTTAGGCGGTGTCGTTTTGGACATTGATTACCAACTTACGCAAGCTGCTTTTGAGGCTTTGGGAGCGACTAATTTTCAAGAACATTATACGCAAGCCGCTCAAAACGGATTGTTTGACGACTACGAAATAGGGAAAATTTCATCGGCGCATTTTATTAATAAAGTGCTTGAATTTATGCCTGCAGGGACAGAAGCAAACAAGGTTGTTCATGCGTGGAATGCGATGATAAAGGAAATTCCTGCCGAAAATTTGGAACTTCTAAAACGTTTGCGCCAAAACTATCAAATCATTGCACTGAGCAACACCAACGCTTTGCACATCGACTATTTTGAAGGCAAATTGCGCAAGCATGGCGAAAATCTAAAACTTGCTGATTTCTTCGACCATGCTTATTATTCTTCCGAGTTGGGCAAGCGCAAACCGCACCCCGAAACATTCCAATATGTGTGCGACACACACCAATTAGACAAATCCAAAACACTTTTCATCGACGATACTATTCGCCACATCGAGGGCGCAAAAACCTGTGGATTGAATACCTTTCATTTTACAGACGGAGCGTATAATTTGGGGAAGATTTTTGGGTGATTACCCTCGCTCTTGACACAACTCCACTAAAATTCCGTCTGTGGATTTCGGGTGTAGAAACGCAATGATTTTATTGTCCGCTCCGTTTTTCGGGGTTTCGTTGATTAATTGAAAACCCTCAGCTTTTAAACGTTCGATTTCGGCATAAATATCGGCAACATCAAACGCAATGTGATGAATACCTTGCCCTTTTTTCTCGATAAATTTAGCAATAGGCGAACTTTCATCTGTTGCCTCCAACAACTCGATTTTACTCTCACCGATTTGGTAAAAAGCCGTTTTCACGTTTTCCGAAACAACTTCTTCAATTTTGTAACAGCTTGTTCCTAAAAGTGTTTCGTAAATTTTTGCAGATTCCTCAATATTTTTAACTGCAATTCCTAAATGTTCAATTTTTCGCATCATTTTTTTACTATTGTTTCTTTTTTATTGTCATAATAAAGTGTGTAAAAGCCACTTTTTAAATTCGTTACGTCGATGGTTTTTCCAAAACCACTTTTTACCGTCACACCATTGCTGTCGTTAAGTTGATAAACCGTCACGCAGGGCGCATTGTCTTTGAGAAACGCTATTTTCTTTTCTACATAACTCGTTTCGAGGCAAATAGCTTGATTGGCGTTTTCCTTGGTCGGGAAATAAACGGTTGAATTTTCGGTGTTTTGTTTCGACAAACGCACGCTATTTTTTCCACTTAATACAAACGGCAATTCGTATTGATAGGATTGATTTCCTAAATTTTCGCTTGGAATTTCGGCAATTTTTAGCCATTTGTTTTGAAATTGCAATTCCAAAATAAACGGCGAAAGCAACATATTGTCTTGAATGTTCCACGAAAGTTTGTTGTTATCGAATTTTAAGTTAGAAATTTTGATTATTTCTTTCAAGATAAAATCTTTTTTGTTATATATAAACGGCTGACAACCAACATCGTGCTCTATTAAAAGCGAAAATAATTCGCCCTTACGGACATTGACACGTGCGATGTCAAGTTCTAAATAATTATCTGAAATATTAAACGGATAAACTTCGCCGTTAATGCTGATTCGCCGAATGCACGTTCCGAAAAAATCGACAGACAAAGGGTTGTTGACAATCATTTTTTTTCCCGAATAAACACCATCAAAATAAAATTGCTGAGCGAAATACTCGGACGAAAAAAAGAGTAATATCGCAAAAATCAATGTATTTTTTCTAATTTTGTTCATTCTAAAAAATAAACTATAAATTTATAACTTCAGTTCGATTGTAAAATTAACATTCCGATTGATATAAAACTAAATTATTACACGACAATACTCGTTTTGGATAAACTATGAAAAGATTTAGTATATGATAAAAAATATTTTACCACATAGGAACATAGACCTTGACTTCGATTACGCTCAGTCAACGTTCTATGTTTTGCCAAAGGCGAACTATGTAAAAACTTCTTCTACATCTTTCCTATGTATCTATGTGGTTTTAAAAAAATTATTTTTTCTGTTTACTCTTTTCTATTTGCTCTTTTCTTGCGAAGAAGGGCGAAAAAAAACACCGTTGCAAGGCGGAAAAATTACTTTTGCCATTCATGCCAAACCCACGACATGGATTCCGAGTTTGGCGTTTGATGTCAATACGATGACGGTTTTAAGCCAAATTTACGAAGGTTTGGTGGAAATCGACCAACAAACGTATCAAGTTAAACCGTTGTTGGCAAAAAATATCGAAACATCACACGATTTTAGAACCTATACATTTGAATTAAATCCAAACGTTCATTTTCACCCCAACTCGGTGTTTAAGTCAGACAGCACGGACGTTTTAACCAATAACGACGTTATTAAAACTTTTGAATTTGCGTGTTCCAAAAAATACCACGAAAGTTCGTATGCGTATCAAAATATTTTAAAAGACATTCAAGGCGCAACGGAATTTCATCATGGCGAAATGGACACAATTAAAGGTTTGTTTGTTGAAAATGGAAAAATCGTTATCCGCTTAAAAAATCAAGACCCACAATTTTTGCAAAAATTAGCCTCGCCAACGTTGGGTATTTTTTCGGCAAAATGGCTTGAAAAACAAAAAGGTATTCCACCAGGAACAGGCCCGTTTTATTGCCGTTTTGAAGATGAACAAAACATTAATTTAGTCCGCCACGAGCAATATTTTAACACCACAAAAGACGGTCAACCACTTCCCTACTTGGACGAATTGACGTTTAAAGTTTATGCACAAGCAGACCAAAAAATCACGGATTTTTTAGACGGGAAATTAGATATCATCAACGGTTTAAATGCGTCCGAATTGAATGTTATTTTTGGAAAACGGAAAAATGATTTCAATAAAATTCCACCGAAACTCATTTATTTCAGCAATCCACTTTTGAAAACGACTATGTTACTTTTCAATCTGAACACGCCACTTTTAGAACCAATTGCCAATCGAAAAATGCTGAATTACGCCATCAATCGCTCCGAAATAAACCGCAAAATTATTCACGACCAACTTTCTACATCGACTGTTTTTGCGCTCAATCCACCGATTGAAAAACTATTCAATCATTACGATTATCAACAACTCAAAAAAGAAAGTTTACGCTATAATCCCGACAAAATCAAGGTAGCGAAAAATCTGAAAGACTTTGAAAAAGACACACTTACGTTGAACATTCTCAACGACCCACAACGGATTAAATTAGCCAAATTAATCAAAGCGCAACTCAAAAAAGAATTGGGATTAGAGCTTGTCATTCAACTACTTACAATCGAAGAAATGGGCATTTCCATTCAAAACATGGACGCAGATATGTATCTTATTAATTTGTCGGCGGAATACTTAAATCCGCTTTCGATTATGAAACATTTTTATGGTGCGACTGTTCCCGACTCGCTGAATGTGCCGTCAACAGTTAATTTTTCACGTTATAAAAATTGGTATTACGACCAGTTTTACGAAAAAGCATCGAAAGAATTTAAGTCTGCGAAACAGTTTGAGGCGATTTTGTTGGCAGAAAAAGAACTTTTGAAAAATCCGCCGTTCATAGTTTTACATTACAACTCCGACAATTATATTCATTATGCGTATGTTTGTAATTTACACAGCAACTTGCTGAATTTGATTAGTTTTAAAGAAATTTACATTAAGAAATAGGTGTATGATTAGAAAATTATTTTTTGTATTTGGTTTATTTTTAGTTAGTTATACTGCTTTGGGGCAATATACACAAACGGTACGTGGGAAAGTCGTTGACAACGAAATGAGCTATCCACTCGCTGGTGCAACAGTTCAGATTATCACAGCAGACACTACGCAAGAATACGTTGCTTTTACGGATACGTTGGGCGATTTTTCGATTCCGAAAGTTCCGATTGGCAAGCACGAATTAATCGTTACTTATTTTGGTTATACCGATAAATCCGTGACGGTCGAAGTTAATTCGGGGCGTGAATCGTATGTCGATTTGACGTTGCAGGAAAAAGTCGAACAACAGCTGGAAAGTGTCAAAATTGTATCTCGAAAACCTAACGAAACGATGAATGAAATGGCGGTAATTTCGTCACAAAAATTCTCCATTGAAGAAACAAATCGTTACCCTGGTTCACGTATGGATCCAGCACGTATGGCATCAAATTTTGCAGGAATACAAGGTGCGGACGACTCTCGAAATGACATTATTGTTCGTGGAAATTCGCCTTTGGGAATTGTGTGGCGCATGGAGGGAATTGATATTCCTAACCCGTCGCATTTTGCAACTTCGGGTTCTTCGGGTGGCCCTGTGACGGCGTTGAACAATAAAACATTAGCCAATTCAGACTTTTTTATGAGTGCTTTTCCTGCGGAATATGGAAACAGTATTTCAGGAATTTTCGATTTAAAATTGCGAAATGGAAATAAAAACGTACACGAAATGAGTTTTCAATTTGGCTTTTTAGGAACAGAACTTATGGCAGAAGGTCCGATGTCAAAAAGCGGAAATGCGAGTTATTTGGTCGTTGGTCGTTTTTCGACTTTATCCATGATGCAGAAAATCGGAATTACAATTGGTACAGATGCCGTTCCGACGTATGGCGACGGTGCGTTTACATTTCGCTGGCGATTGAAAAAAGGCGGGCAGTTGACGTGGTTTGGTTTGGGCGGTTCGAGTGACATCAAGATTTTGATTTCCGAGCAAAAAGAATATTCCAAAGAGGCGTTTGGCGAGGGTGACAGAGACCAATATTTTGGAACGACCATGGGTTTGACGGCTGTTAATTACAAAAAATCGCTAAGCGAAAAAACGTTTTTGAATTTTACAGGTGGATTGACATTTGAAAGACAACGTTCACATCACGACTATCTTGTGCGAGGTATGGACACCGTGAACGACAATGGAGTGGATAAATATTTAATTCGTGTGGACTCAATTTACCCGATGATGGGTTATCGTTTTAACATTTTACGAGCGACATCACATTTTTCCATTAACCATAAAATATCCACTCGTCACATTATCAAAGCTGGGTTTAATGCGGAAGTTCAATACATGGATATGTTGGATTCGGCGTTGAGTTTGGACGAAACACATTTTAGAGTCCGTTATGATTATCAAGGATTAGCGACCTTAATTCAGCCTTTTGTGCAATACAAATACCGCATTACGGAAAACATGGATTTCTTGGCAGGAATTCACGCACAATATTATTCGTTAAGCAATAGTATCAGTCCTGCTGAACCACGTTTGGGTTGGAAATGGCGTTTACCGAAAAACAATTCTATTTCGGCAGGAGCAGGTTTACACAGTCAAACGCAACCGATTTATAATTATACGTATTCCAAAGTTGATGCAAATGGCGAGCGTTATTACGAAAATAAACGCATGGATTTTACAAAAAGCGTTCATACAGCATTGGCTTACGAGAAATATTTTAAAGGAAATTTCAACATCAAAACAGAGGTTTATTACCAATATTTATTTAATGTTCCCGTAGAGGTAACGCCGTCTGCTTTTTCGTTGATTAACCAAGGTAGTGGTTTCCAACGGTTTTTCCCTGACCAATTGAAAAACACAGGAACGGGCGAAAATTACGGTGTCGAATTGACGGTTCAGAAATTCTTTGACAAAACATTTTTCTTTCTCGTGACAGGCTCGCTTTATCAGTCAAAATACCGAGGAAGTGATAATGTGTTGCGCAACACTTCGTACAACGGTTTGTTTACGACGAATTTCTTAGTTGGAAAAGAATTTAAACTTTCTGAAAAACAAAGCATTTCGACAGGTTTGAAATTCACGTGGGCAGGCGGAAAACGCTACGGCTATGTGGACAGAGCAGCATCGGAATTACAACGTGAAATTGTTTTTAAAGATTCCTTGTTTAACGATTTGCAATTTAAAGATTATATGCGCTTAGATTTCAAAGTAAGCTGGAAATTAAACACCAAAAAGCTAACGCACGAAATCGGTTTAGACCTTATCAATGTTTTGGGTACAAAAAACGTACTTTCATTAGCGTATGCGCCTAATCTTGCCGACCCGTCCAAAGAGCCAATTGCGATAAAAAATCAATTAGGATTTTTGCCGTTGTTTTATTACAAGATTGATTTTAGAGTGAAAGCGAAATAATACAAGACTTCCCCTTCTTGGTCAATCTGTGTTTCCAAAAAAGCCAGATACTTTTTTTGTTGATTTATATTCTTATTCATTCCACGCTTTCCCCATCGGGGTAATAAGCGAGTGAGTCGTCCTAAAATAGGTTGACAGTTTTTAATAAAATTTAATTAGACCGATGG
>DAOMPZ010000065.1:0-13363 GCA_035445045.1 Crocinitomicaceae bacterium
AATGCAGCTCCAATATTAGGGTCATTACCCGCAGTTACGATTGCATGTTGCGCAGCAGTACCGCCACTATTATTAATCGGAGCGTTCGTACCTGCAGTCCAACCCGAAGTAGTAAAATTCCCTGTTGTTCTTGTCCCATAGTATAATTCCCAACCACTAAAATTATTGCTTTCAAAGCCCATGTTTTGACACGGGTCGCCTGGTCCTTTGGGTACAAAACCGTCATCGCCTTCTTTTTTTGGTTTTTTATTAGCAAATGTGCTATCCAAATAATCAATATGATCAAAATATTTTTTTGGAAGTTTTTTGAAATCGGTCACAAACTCTCGGGCAACAACCGAAACAGCATTGTCCATTTGTTGTTTTGTGACCGTCCCCGAAGTTTTCCCAAGCAAGCGATAAACACGGCTTAGATAATTATCCGCATTTTGGTCAAAATAAACTTGATAGTATTTTACATCTTGATTGTACAACAAATCATTCTTGAATGTATGGTCAAAATGCTCGTATAACGCTTCCGAAACTTCATGCTCATCAACGATTTGTTGTGCGTTTATATTACTTGAAAAAAATGATGTCAGTAATATGACAATAAGTGTGTGTAATGTAAAGTTTCGCATAATCCTAATGTTTCGTTTAAAATTTGTTATGTAAGCATAACTACTCTCATTATTTCAAACGAACGAAGAATTAATCGGGTTGCTTTAAAAAATGCTACTTTTTAAATATAAAAAAAGATTTCTTATGATTGTAGTCATAAAACACTGAAAAACAATGTGACTTACAAATAAATCACACTAAGTTAAATTAAATTAACGCACTAAAACGCCGATTGTGGCACGGTTTTAGCGCAATATGTATTTGTTAAATTATTATAAATATCATAATAAAAAACTTATCACTTTCACGCAAAAAGCATACGCAATAAAAATACCGAGAATAGTATATTGTATTCGGCTATATCCGAATTTACTCCAATAGTAACCGTTTAAAAAACCAAGTAAAATTGCTGGCAGAATTGCCAATAATAAAGGATTGGTCATTTTGCTTTTAAAATACGTTCGTTTTTTTCGATGGCTTTATTTTTATTTGCCAACTGACCACAAGCAGCGTCAATATCTTTTCCACGACTGTGGCGCACATTGACAATCATGTTTTTAGATTCTAAGTAAGCTGCAAAAGCATCAACTTTTTTAGCATCAGCTTTTTGAAATTCACTACTGTCAATCGGGTTGTATTCGATGATGTTAATTTTACACGGAACACAACGAGCAAACATCGCAAGTTCTTGAGCATCTTCTAAATTATCGTTGAAATCTTTAAAAATTATGTATTCAAACGTCACACGTGAGCCTGTTTTTTCGTGGAAATACTGCAACGCATCACTCAATTCGTCCAAATTATTCGTGTCGTTGATTTCCATGATTTTACTACGTTTTTTGTCGTTTGCAGCATGTAGGGAAAGTGCCAAATTAAATTTCACTTGGTCATCGCCGAGTTTGCGTATCATTTTTGCAATTCCTGCCGTAGAAACTGTTATCCGTTTCGGCGACATTCCCAGGCCTTTCTCAGACGTGATAATTTCAATAGAACGCAACACATTTTTGTAGTTCAAAAGTGGTTCGCCCATACCCATATACACGATATTGGTCAAATTTTGATTGTAATGTTTTTCTGCTAGATTTTTAATGTAAACCACTTGGTCAACGATTTCGCCTGCGGTAAGATTTCGCAATAATTTCAGTCTTCCCGTAGCACAAAACGTACACGACAAACTACATCCAACTTGACACGAAACACACGCTGTCATACGAGAATTAGTCGGAATTAAAACTCCCTCAAAAATACGATTTTCTTCAACCGAAAAAGCACATTTTATCGTTCGGTCATTGGAAATTTGTTGGTCTTCTAACTTAATTTTATCAATAAAATAATGTTCGTCCAACTTCGCTCTTAAATCCTTTCCAAGGTTCGACATTTCCTCAAATGAACTAGCATCTTTTACCCATAACCATTCATAAATTTGCTTGGCACGAAACGATTTTTCGCCCAAACCAACCAAACTTGCTGTCAGAGCCTCTAAATCAAGATTACGGATATTTTCTTTTGTCATTTTTACTATTGAGGGTGCAAATTTACGAAATAGAATGGTAATCAATGTGTATCTGCTTTTTTTTGAGAACAATCCGAACTTTTTTTTCACTTTTACAAACCTTTTCAATATTCTCAACGTTCTATCTAATAAATGAAGTAACTTTTGGCGGTTGATGTCGAAATATTAAAACGTTGTCAAGAAAATGACCAGCGAGCAATCAAGCAACTTTATGAATATTGCTTTCAACTTTTGATGCCCGTTTGCGTGCGTTACCACATCAATCAAGAAGATGCACGATCGAGTTTAAACATGGCTTTTTTGAAGATTGTTCAGGGATTACCAACTGTTGATGTTGAAAGTTTACATTTTAATTCGTGGACAAAAAGAATTATGACCAACAGATTAATTGACGAATACCGCACTAAAAAACTATACGACAAACATTACCCTACCAAAGAAACCAACTGGGAAATAGATAGCATTCACAAACCCGAAATGAACAAAGGTTGGGAAAAACTCAATTACAACGCACTTTTACAACTTATGGAGCAAGTTCCCGAAAATTCGAGGGTGGTGTTTAACCTCTTTGCTATCGAAGGTTACTCGCATCAAGAAATTTCAGAAATGCTGGAAATTCCACACGGAACATCTAAATGGCACGTTTTAAATGCCCGAAAAATATTAAAAGAATTAATTAACAAAACAACCCTAAATACGAGAAAACATGAATTTGTCGGATAAAGATATGGAAACCTTATTCCAAGATATGGACAAAAAAGCATCATTTGAATTTCAAGATGCTTATTGGACGGAAATGGAGCAACTTTTGGCGACCAAAAAATCAAAGAAAAAAATTGCTTGGTGGCTAAACAGCTGGATTTTATTTCCTACGCTGTTGGTATTTGCTACCGTTGGAACAATTGGCGTTTTAACATTCAGAAATACAACGGATAAAACCGCAAAACATCAAAATCAGTTACAAAATGTGCAAAAAGACACTAATTTAGTTACAAAAAGTTCCGCTCAGGCACAAAATGAATTTTTAATTAACGAAAATAACACGAATAAAACAACCGAAAACACAGTTTACTCGCCCGAAATTGCTAAAACAAAAAGTGCAACAACAAACATCAAAAATTCAAAATTGAATACGAAACCTACTCATATTCAAGCTGAAAACAATGAAAAAATCATTTTAGCAAAAGCAAATAATGTTGAAAACAAAGTACAAACCATTCTTCCAACGCAAGAAAACACAACACTTAAAGAGAAAAATTTAGCGGTAACAACTGACTCTATTTCTACCCAACCAATTGAAAAAGAAATTGTTACAACAACTAAAAATCAAACTGAAACTGCCGAGCAAAGCATTTTTCCAACGCAAGAAGATGTAAAATCACCCAAATCCAAATGGCGTATGTATGTCGGTGCAGGTGCAGGAATGTCCGCTAGTTTGCAACGCAACAATAGCCGTATTGGCGCAGGAATTTTCCGATTTGAATACGGCACAGAAAAATCGTTTAACCGTTTTCTTTTGGGATTAGGTGTTGGTGTCGAAAATTCGTTTGGAACATCATTGTCTATTAGCCATAAATATGTGAGTTATGATTTGGTGCGCCGCGACAACGAACAAGTGTATGCGTATAATCGCTTTACGAATTTCTTTATTCCTGTTCGCTTGGGCGTTTCGTTGGGTGAAAATTACCGCAGTCAATTACTCGTGACGACAATGCCCGCTTTTTCGATGTATAACAATCTGATTTACAAAGAAATTAGTGACAACAATCTTGTTGCAAAAGATGAATTTTGGAATCAAAACATTGGCTTAAATCGCTTTTATATGAATGTGGGTATTGGCTATAATTTTATGCTAACCAATAATTTGTTGCTTGGTTTTGAGTACAATAATAACTTGGGAACAAACCGCCAAAATAGCTTTCAGCAACGTTACGACGTAAAAGCTGACAATCAATTTATTATTCACGTAAGATATTATATAAAATGAAAAAGTTCCTTTTTAGTTTCGTTTTAGCAAGTGTTTTGTTTACAGCGTGTGACAAACAAGAAGTTACACCTCCGCAAACAACGAACACTCCTTTTTTTAATGCAAGCATCACGTTTGACGGCAATACGACTGATTTTATTGCAGGCGAAAACAACTGCATTTTAACAACCTCAACGAATGTAAGTTACAATATGAACCGTTCTTTGGCGTTGTTTTCCATGGGAAATGACGAACTGTTTTTTACGTTCAATGACGGAAATCTTAAAGACAACGTATCGTTTTTAGAAAAGTTAAAATCCGAAGCCGTTGACGGTATTAAATTTTCGACGTTTGACACTTATTTATATACAATTGATTCAGATGCAATTCGATCTATGCTTGGAACGAACGTCGAATTATACATTAATAACGAACTCATTACATCGGAATACTACACGTTTCCATCTTCGGGACTTTACACCGTTGAGGGGCGAAAAACCATTAATGGAACGCAGTATAAAGCGACAAACTTTTGTTATGTTGGACTTAAAAATCCTTATGGAAAATTGACCGTTAATTACAGTCCAAGTTCACAAATATTGACAGCGAAAATAGAGAATGAAACAACCGAAAAAATAGCTACAAAATGGTTTTTAGACAATGTTTTGGTAAGTGAAAATGATGCTTTGTCGGTAGCGGAAATGACAACAGGTATTAAAACGATAAAAGCAGTTGTGACATACAAAAATGCAACAAAAACGTTTGAAAGCGTAGTTGATTTAGATAATATGATATATAATGTGATTGCGGATCTCAAACAATGGGGGCACGCTTTCGATAAATCAAATAGCACCGATGATTTGCGTTTGAATGTGCAGTTTAAAAAAGACAACCAAACATGGAAAATTTCGCCCGATAATACGGCTAAGTTAAATGTTTCTAAAATTGAATTTTACAAAAAAATAGACCAAAAAAACATTTATTTTTTAGAGGGAGAGGCAACAAATGTATTATTTAAAAACCTAACTACTAACGAATTAATAAATGGTTCACTAAAAGTAAATATCGGTTTTGAAGTTCCGTATTAAATTTTAATGTACTTTTAACATCATAAAATTGAAATTTATGAATAAAGTATTATCATTATCAACACTTTTGTTTTCTTTGGGTTTAAATGCTCAAATTGAATTAAATAAAGAAAACTTTGCTACGGTAAACGCCAAAGAACGAATGTCTGATGCTGCGACATCAAGCGAAATTGACTTGAATACAGGCGCAGGTTATTTTTGGGATTTTTCGCAGTTAGTAGCGACAGGTCAACAAATTGAAGAGTATAACCCGATTTCGGGTTTAGGCATGTTGGCTAATTTTCAGTTTGGTCCAGCAGCTCCTTCACAATACAAAGCAACGTATTGCAATCTAAATCAAGATGTTCCGTTACAAAATTTACCTTCTATCTTACCAATTACATTTTCGGATTACAATAATATATTTCGTCTTTCAGACGACTCGTTGAGTTTAGTTGGTATTTCTGTAAGTGTCAATGGGCAAACGATGCCAATTCGTTATTCGGATATCGAGGCACAATACCGCTTTCCTGTTCAATATGGCGACCATTACACAACGTATGGGAAATTTGACCAAGACATGAACCCGATTTACGATGCAAAATGGAGACAAAAAAGACAACACGAAATCAATGTTGATGGTTGGGGAAAAGTGTTTACTCCGATTGGAAATTTTGACTGTTTGCGAATCAAACATAGGGTTACAGAGCAAGACTCCATGTATATAACGGTGTCAGGCTTTGGTGTATGGATTCCGATAAACGTTCCGACACAAACCATTTACGAATGGCGTACGACAAGCGAGGGAAGTCCATTAATACGTGTAAAAACGAACATTACAGGCAACGGAAATAATCAAACAGAAACGATTAGTTCGATTCAATTTAGAGATAACAACGTTTTTGTTGGAACAAAAGAATTAGCAGGAAACAGCTTGTTTAACGTGTATCCAAATCCTGTCAATAATGTTTTAAACATTGATGCAAATGGAACGTTTGAACAATACGAAATTTTAAGCTTGGACGGCAAAAGCGTACAGAAAGGAATGTTTTTCCCTGCGATTGACTGTTCAGCGTTGGAAAGCGGAGCGTATATTTTGCGTTTGACAAGTAAGACCAATGTTGAGAACAAAACGTTTGTTAAGCAATAAAACAAAAACTTTTTTACCAAAAGGCGTAACGGAAATGTTGCGCCTTTTTTATTTAATGCTGTTTTAATCTTTGCCTCAATTTATCACAGCCACATTATCTTCCACCGAAAGCGCACCTTCACAGGCAATGTGAAACTTCACTCCCACATCTTCCATAACATCTTTTGACGTATAAGACGGAACGTTAATGCGGATTTCTGCAACTAAAATTTCATTGTTTTCTTCATCAATAATGCGCCAATGGTCTGTGTCGCTAACAGAATGCGTATTGTAACGTATCAGAAATTTCTTTTTCATTGCGTTAATCATTTAATTTCAATACCGCCATAAACGCCTCTTGCGGAACTTCTACTTTTCCAACTTGGCGCATACGTTTTTTACCTTCTTTTTGTTTTTCTAACAATTTACGTTTTCGGGTAATATCTCCCCCGTAACACTTGGCAGTAACGTCTTTACGCAATGCTTTTATGGTTTCACGTGCGATAATTTTCGCCCCGATTGCCGCTTGAATTGGAATTTCAAATTGCTGTCTTGGGATTAATTCTTTGAGTTTAACACAAATCTTTTTACCTAAATCGTGCGCATTACTTCTGTGAACTAACGCCGAAAGTGCATCTAATGGCTCGCCGTTTAACAGCAAATCCATTTTGATTAAATCTGAATTTTTATAACCAATCGGGTGGTAATCAAACGAGGCGTAACCTCGTGAAATAGATTTTAAACGGTCGTAAAAGTCAAAAACGATTTCTGCCAAAGGCATTTCAAACGACAATTCAACACGGTCTTGCGTTAAATAAACTTGATTTCTCAACTCGCCACGCTTTTCAATACAAAGATTCATCACCGCGCCGACATACTCCGATTTGGTAATAACTTGCGCTCTAATATAAGGTTCTTCGATATGGTCAATCCCTGATGGATCAGGCAATTCAGATGGATTATTGATAATGATTTGCGCCTCAGGGTCTTTGCGCATATAGCAATAATACGACACGTTCGGAACGGTTGTGATAACGGTCATGTTAAATTCACGCTCCAAACGTTCTTGGATAATTTCCATGTGTAACATTCCCAAGAATCCACAACGGAAACCAAACCCTAACGCTGCTGATGCTTCGGGTTCAAACACCAATGATGAATCGTTTAACTGCAATTTTTCCATGGAATAACGCAATTCTTCGTAATCATCTGTTTCGACAGGGTAAATTCCTGCAAAAACCATCGGTTTTACATCTTCAAATCCTTTGACAGCCTCCAAACACGGATTATCCACAGCCGTAATTGTATCTCCTACTTTTACCTCGTTTGCTTGTTTAATTCCCGAAATAATATAACCAACATCGCCTGCTCGAACTTCTTGTTTAGGCAATAAATCCATTTTTAAAACCCCGATTTCATCAGCGTTATACTCACGTCCTGTATTGAAGAATTTTACTTTTTGTCCTTTTTTGATAACACCGTTTCGCACTCGGAAATACGCGATAATTCCTCGGAATGGATTAAAAACAGAATCAAAAATCATGGCTTGTAACGGTGCGTTTTCATCTCCTTTTGGCGCATTGACACGCTCGATAACAGCTTTTAAAATCGCTTCTACACCCAAACCTGTTTTCCCCGATGCAGGAATAACGTCCGAAGGGTCGCAACCAATTAACTCTACAATTTGGTCGGTAACTTCTTCGGGCATCGCACTTGGCAAATCCATTTTGTTCAAAATAGGAATAATCTCCAAATCGTGTTCGATAGCTAAATATAAATTTGAAATAGTTTGAGCCTCAATACCTTGCGTTGCATCAACAATCAACAAAGCTCCTTCACACGCAGCGATTGAACGTGAAACTTCATACGAAAAATCAACGTGTCCAGGCGTGTCAATTAAGTTTAAAACATAATCTTCGCCCTCGTATTTGTAATTCATTTGGATAGCATGACTTTTAATCGTGATACCACGTTCACGCTCCAAATCCATATCGTCCAAGGCTTGGTTTTGCATTTCTCGGTCAGAAATTGTTCCTGTAAACTGCAACAATCTATCTGCCAAGGTGCTTTTACCGTGGTCAATATGGGCAATGATACAAAAATTACGTATGTTTTTCATATAGTTTTTTTTCAACGTGCAAAGATAGTTTTTTTTTCGTTAGACATTAAGATTTTATGATATTAAGACTTTATGACGGTTCGGGGAAAGGTTGAAATTTTCCTAGCCTTCCCGAAAATCGTCCTTTTGTTAGACGTTATAATTTTAGGATATTAAGACGTTACGAACGTCATAACGTCCTAAAGTCGTAATGTCCTAAAGTCCAACTACACATCTAACCCCCCATTTTTAATCTCTTCAACAGCCAATCTGTATTCGGCAATAATTTCGCTTACAACTTCGCTAGCAGGTTTTATCTCGGTAATCAAGCCCGAAATTTGCCCGATTTCTAATTCACCCTCAATCGTATCACCCTCAAACATTCCTTTTTTTGCTCGTCCACGACCTAACAATGTTTTTAAATCGTCCACCGTGGCATTGTTTTGATAAGCATTTTCTACTTGTTGGAAAAACTCATTTTTTAGCAAACGTACAGGAACTAACTCTTTCAACGTCAACATCGTATCGCCCTCTTTGGCGTTTAAAATACATTCTTTAAATGCTTGGTGTGCGCTTGATTCGGGTGTTGCCACAAATCGACTTCCAATTTGAACAGCATCTGCGCCTAAACTCATCGCAGCCAACATTCCTCGACCTGTTGCAATTCCGCCTGCCGCAATCACAGGAATATTGACCGCTTGACGAACCATCGGAACTAAACACAGCGTTGTCGTTTCTTCTCTGCCATTGTGTCCGCCAGCCTCAAAGCCTTCACAAACGATAGCGTCCACGCCCGCTTCTTGTGCTTTTAGTGCAAATTTTACGCCCGCAACCACATGAACGACTTTAATACCGTGTTCCTGCAATTTTTTCGTCCATGTTTTGGGATTTCCTGCCGAAGTAAAAACAATCGGAACGTTGTATTTGATAATTGTTTCAATATGTTTGTCAATATCGGGATAAAGCATCGGTAAATTCACAGCAAAAGGTTTGTCAGTAGCTTTTTTACATTTTTGAATATGCTCGTCCAATACTTCGGGATACATCGAACCCGAACCGATAATCCCCAATCCGCCTGCGTTGGAAACTGCTGCTGCCAATTCCCAACCCGAACACCAAATCATACCTGCTTGTATCAAAGGGTATTTTATTCCAAATAATTGTGTAATACGATTTGCCATAGTTTTAAAATTTTACGGCTAAAGTACGGTTTTTTAAGCAGACGATGCTATGATTTTAGAGCAAAATATTTTTGTTTTTCTTAGATTTTAACCGAACATCAGGTTGATAATTCTTTTAAACAACACATCGTTATTAAAAATAATAACTACCTTTTTACGATAACAAGAAAAAATAGTTACCTTTGCACCTCGAAATATAGAAATATAGCGTAAAAAATGAAAATTAAAAACAAAAAAACTACAATTCTTTGTGCGTTTTTTGTGTTACTCAGCACCACTATCTTAGGTCAGTCCGCATCTGATGTTTTCTTAAAAGATGCAAATGGAAACCTTGTAAATCCGAATATGTCTATGGGTCGTCAAAATGGGCATCATACACTATTGGGCTTTACAGCGTACGGCGAGACTTTTTCGACAGGTGTTGATGATGCATTATTAACAAGTCATGGGATTTCTTTCCAACCTTTGGAATTTAAGTCTTTAAACCCAGGGAACAGTATTACGTTAAATAGTAGTTCGTATTACGGAACACCGACAGATCAAGGCGCAACATTTCCAAACAACTTAAAAGGAACAACGTTATTGTATGACGGAACTTCAGGCTTGGACATTAGTACAGGAATTTTTAACGCAACAGGAAGTATTGTTTATGGAATGGACAGCATCAACGAACAACAGGTTTCAGACAACATTCCAGACATTGTGTTGACGCAGATCGGCGACCCATCGGGAAGTACAAACGACAGAATTTACTTTACAGACGCTTTTGGCGTTCAAGTAGGTTTAGACAGAACTGTCAATTTTGCATCAGCAACGGAATTATACCAACAACACTATTATTTGTATAAAACAAATGACGGCACAAAAGGTTTCGATAATAATCAATCTCGAAGTGTGCGTATTATGGCTTTCAAATTGTCTGATTTTGGAATTAACGAAACGAACTATCAATCCATTACACGTTTTGTTCATGTTTTGTCAGGCACAAGTGATCAAGCATTTGTAGCATTTAACGGTTCTTCCTTTAGTGCATTGCCTGTTGAATTAAGTCGCTTTGCGGTAACAGAAATTTCAACTTATGAAAATCAAATTTCAATCGAAACTGCAACGGAGCAAAATAACGAAGGTTTTACGATTGAATATTCTAACGACGGTGTACAATGGAATACTTTAAGTACGATAAAAGGTGCGGGAAATAGTTCTGTTGCAACAAAATATGAACTTGTTTTTAATAAGACACAAATTTTTAAGGGTATTAACTATTTTCGTTTGAAACAAACAGACTTCAACGGAAAAACAAAAACCTACAATCCGATTTCATTTGACAACAAAATTGATTTTATTGTTACTGCTGAAAACACATTGCGTTTAAACCAAGAAGAATACGTTTTGGTGTATGACAATTTAGGCAGAGTTTTGCAAAACGAATTGACAAACGAAATTGATTTGAGTTCAATCAACGGAATGGTGTTTGTCGTTATCGGCAATTATACGTTTAAGTATATCAAATAATAACTCGAAAGATATTTTTCAAAGGCGTTGAGAAATCAACGCTTTTTTATTTTTTCACCAACGAACGCAAAAACACAATTTCTTCTTTTAAAGATGTAATTTGGTCTTCGTAGGATTTGATGAGTTCGTTTGGAATGTGTGTATGTGTATTAGTATTTCCATTACCCGAATGTGTACAATGATACCAATAGTTAGCAGGATTGAAAGATAACAAGGCATCTAACTGCAAACCTAATTCTTGGGCAATAGTATTCGCTCGGTCAATGTCTAAACGTGTTGCACCGCTTTCGATTTTTTGAAAAGCCTGTTGCGAAATACCTAATTGCAACGCCAACGCTTCTTGTGAAAGTCCTTTAATTTCTCTAAAGAAACGTATTTTACTTCCAATATCTAAGGTTATTTTATCATGCTCTTTCATTCTTCTTCATTTAGATTGTGAATAACAAATATACGTTGTTTCTTACAATTAGAAGTAGTTGTCGGGCAATTTTTTAGCAATTAATTTTGTTGAATATTTTTTAATCACTTAAAAGTAAGTATAATATGAGAAAGACAATTTTACTATTAGGCGTTATTTGCCTAACGGCTACAAGCTGTAAAAAAGAGAAATTTATCGGAAGACAAAGTTTTTGGTATGGAGAAAGTGTTGCCGAAGCACTTATTGATGATGATGTAGAAAAGCTAACGTTGTATGTAGATGGTGCTGTTGTGGGAACAATCGGTGCAGCCTTTTATTATACTTCAAGACCAGAATGTAAAGAAGGGCTTTTCGTGTATGAAGATAAAATGTATCGTAACGAAGTGGCGACACACAATTACAAAATCGTTGATGAATACGGAGATACACAATGGGAAGGTAGTTTCACAACAAAAGAAAGTCTTTGTTCTGATATTGAGTTGACAAATTAATTGAAAATTATTTTTTTCAAAGGCGTTGAGAAATCAACGCTTTTTTTGTTTTTAAAACCTCTCTATCCGCTTCGTAATCTCCCCCACATTTTGTTTCATCATACAATCAAAATGTCCTTTGGGGCATTCGTGAAAACCTATTTTAGAACACGGACGACACTTTAAATCGCTTACTTCGTGTATGGAAAAATCGTTGTTTCGGGTTGGCAAATACGGGTACATTCCCAAAGCAGGAACGGTATTTCCCCAAACGCTTACAATTTTTACTGTCGGAAAACACGTAGCAATGTGCATTAATCCTGTGTCGTTTGTAAGTAAAACACGTGCATTTTTAGCCACAAAAGCCGAACTGTTTAAATTCAATTTCCCTGTCAAATCAACACATGGTATTTCAGCTTGGATTGCTGATGCTTTGTTTTCATCTTGTTTTCCGCCCAAAAGTACAATCGGTAATTCTTGGTCTTTAAGAACCTCAATCAGTTTGGAAACGGGCAATTGTTTGGTTTCAAACTGCGCACCAATCGCCACGGCAATGTAATTTTGCGGTTCAATTCCGTAAACACGCAATTCGATTTCATCTTCGGTTGGAATAAAATAATCGCAAGGCAAACCATCGTTTTTTACGCCCAAAACTTTGACCGCATCAAAATAGCGTTCAACAATGTGTCCCTGATATTTCATCGGTGTTTTGAACTTCACCAACTTCCATTTTTGAATGTTGAGCTTATCAAACGAATACGATTTTACGCCTAATTTCAACTTCAATCCTAACGTTCTAACATTGTGATGTAAGTCAATAACGTAATCAAATTCCTCTTTTTTTAATGCCGAAATAACCTCATCAATGGATTTTGTAATCGTCCACAATTTATCAATATGCGGATTGTTTTCTAAAAGAATTTTGAATGAATTTTTGGTCAAATAATGCACTTCGGCATTTTCTAATTGCTGTTTTACGCACCGCACCACAGGAGTTGTCAAAACAACATCTCCAATAGAACTAAAACGAACAATCAGAATTTTCATTTCAACGATTTATCCAACCATTTGAAAAATTCCGTTTGCCAAATCACAGCATTTTGCGGTTTAGAAACCCAATGTCCTTCGTTTTCAAAAAGCAATAATTTAGCATCTAAACCTTTTAGTTTCGCCGCTTGAAATGCTTGTAAACCTTGCTCTAACGGAACTCTAAAATCTTGTTCGCCATGAATAACCATCATCGGTGTATCCCAATTTTGAACGAGTTTATGCGGACTTGTTTTTTCGTAATACGCCTTGTTTTCGGGCAACCAATACGCTCCTTTGTTATCCCAATTTGCAAAAAATAATTCTTCCGTTGTCAAATACCAACTTTCTAAATTAAACAATCCGCAATGTGAAATAAACGT
>DAOMPZ010000066.1:0-13090 GCA_035445045.1 Crocinitomicaceae bacterium
AGCAACTACTTCCGAGCCATAAACTTTGTGCTGTTTTAGCGTGTTTTTGCAGGTAAAACAAGCCTTAAAAATCTTAATTTTACAGCAGTAAACCGTAAGCCCCACCCATAGAAGAAATATAAGTAAAGCGTACATAAAGTATCAGCCAATTAATTAAAAAAATGAAACGTCTTGTTATTCATACAAAAGATGTAATGATAATCACTGGAAAAAGTGAACGTTATTCTCGTTACCTCATCAAAAAAATAAAAGAGGAAATCGGAAAGCAGGAGCACCAATATTTAACCATACGTGAGTTCTGCGAATACTTAGGGCTGAATCCTGATGAGGTGGAACAAATTTTGTTTTGAAGCCTTTAAAACAGCTTATTTCCAACCGCTCAAAAAATCATAAAATTTAACACAGTTTGCTTGTGTTTACCAGTAGTTTAGAGTATATTTGCAGTGTATTCGAGTTCTTTTAAAACACAGCAAATTGTTGCAATTAAAATTACAACAATTCGGTTAACAAAGAGTAATCATTCTCTTAATAAACTGAAATAAAGAGGTTTGGAAATATTCGTGAATCCCAGCGGGATCACTTTAAAGCCTCCTACTTGGTGGCTTTTTTATTTTTCAAAAACTGTAACTTAGTTTGTAAATCGGCTGTGATTATATATTTTTCACACATTTGGTTATCTATAATCAGTCTAAATTGTGAAAATATTTGACAGAAACTACTCTAATCATTAATTTTGCCCTTATTATTTTAAAATTATTAATAACTAATGAGTAAATCAGGTCTTTTCAAAACAGGGGTAGCCAAGAAATATTGGATGGCACTTACAGGTTTGTTCTTGTGTCTTTTCTTAGTAGGACACTTAGTAGGAAACTTACAATTATTGAAGGAGGGCGAGGAAGGAAGACAAGCGTTTAACGAATATGCTTACTTCATGACTCACAACCCAATTATTAAAGTAATGTCGTATTTAACGTACATTTCCGTTTTATTACATGCCATTGACGGTATTGTTTTGACGATTAAAAACAGAAAAGCACGTCCAATAAAGTATTCGTATTCAAAGCCCGAAAAAAATTCGAGTTTTGCATCACGAAACATGGCTTTGTTAGGTGTGTTGATTTTGGTGTTTATCGGAACGCACATGCAAAACTTTTGGTGGAAAATGAAGTTTTCTTCTAATCCATTGCCGTTGCATACCTTAGTTAAAGAGTTAGACCAACAAGCGTATGACGAAACAACAGGACAGCTTGTAAAACAAGAAGTGAAATTACTTTTGTTGACAAATGGTTCATATCAATCAGCTGAAATGTTGACAGACAAAGAAAACTTTGAGTTGAAACACGGAACGGAAATTTACAGCAAAAAATTAGACCTTAAAGTGGCAGAAGGCTACAAAGATTTACATTCATTGACAGCATCGTTCTTTGGTCAAGATAAATCAAAATATGGTTTTTCTGCCAATGACAAAGCACCGATTGCGGTTGCGTTTTACGTAATCTGTATGATTGTTTTAGCATTCCACTTATGGCACGGTTTCTCTTCTGCATTCCAAACAATGGGATTGCGCATCGGAAAATACAAATTGATGATTAATAATGTAGGAAAAATTTACGCAGTAGTTGTTCCGCTTTTATTTGCAATTATTCCGATTTACCTTTATTTCACAAAATAATATTCAATAAAAAGTATTAGATATGGCAATTTTAGATTCAAAAATTCCGAGTGGCCCAATCGAAAGAAAGTGGACGGATTATAAAAATAAAATCAAATTAGTAAACCCTGCTAATAAACGTAAAATTGATGTTATCGTTGTTGGAACAGGATTAGCAGGAGGTTCTGCAGCTGCGACTTTGGCTGAATTAGGCTACAACGTAAAAGCGTTTTGTTTTCAAGATTCTCCACGAAGAGCGCACTCAATCGCTGCACAAGGAGGTATCAATGCAGCTAAAAATTACCCTGGTGACGGCGACTCTGTTTACCGTTTATTTTACGATACGATTAAAGGTGGCGATTACCGTGCACGTGAGGCAAACACATGGCGTTTGGCAGAAGTTTCTTCCAACATTATCGACCAATGTGTGGCGCAAGGTGTTCCTTTTGCACGTGAATACGGAGGTTTGTTAGATAACCGTTCATTTGGTGGTGCGCAAGTTTCTCGTACGTTTTATGCAAAAGGACAAACAGGACAACAGTTGTTGTTAGGCGCATATTCAGCGATGTCACGCCAAATTGGTAAAGGTAAAATCCAAATGTACACACGTCACGAAATGCAAGATTTGGTAATCGTGGACGGAAAGGCACGTGGAATTATCACACGTAATTTGGTAACAGGCGAATTAGAGCGTTTTTCTGCACACGCAGTAGTAATTGGCTCGGGAGGTTACGGAAACGTTTATTTCCTTTCAACAAACGCAATGGGTTCTAACGTTACGGCGGCTTGGCGTATTCATAAAAAAGGTGCTTTCTTTGCAAACCCTTGTTATACGCAAATTCACCCAACGTGTATTCCTGTTACAGGCGAACACCAATCTAAATTAACCTTGATGTCCGAGTCTTTACGTAATGACGGACGTATTTGGGTTCCTAAAAACATTGAAGATGCAGTTGCAATTCGTGAAGGACGTTTGAAACCAACGGATATTGCACAAGAAAATAGAGATTATTATTTGGAAAGAAGATACCCTGCTTTTGGTAACTTAGTTCCTCGTGACGTGGCATCACGTGCGGCGAAAGAACGATGTGATGCAGGTTATGGCGTAAACGCAACAGGCGAGGCAGTTTACTTGGATTTTGCATCAGCGATTGAGCGTTACGGAAAAGAGCAAGCAACAGTGCGCCAATTACACAATCCGTCAGCGGACGAAATTTACAAATTAGGTAGAGATGTTGTAGAAGCGAAATATGGTAACTTATTCCAAATGTATTATAAGATTACCGATGAAGATCCATATACAACACCGATGATGATTTATCCTGCGGTTCACTACACAATGGGTGGCGTTTGGGTTGATTACAACTTGATGACAACCATTAAAGGGTGTTACTGTATCGGAGAGGCGAACTTCTCTGACCACGGAGCAAACCGATTGGGAGCATCGGCGTTAATGCAAGGTTTAGCAGACGGTTATTTCGTATTGCCTTATACGATTGCTGATTATTTAGCAGATGAAATTCGCACAGGTGCTATTTCAACAGATTTACCAGAGTTTGATGCCGTTGAAAAAGAGGCGCAAGAACGCATGGAACGTTTGATGAACATCAAAGGAACAAAAACCGTTGACCATTTCCATAAATTATTAGGAAAAGTGATGTGGAATAATGTCGGAATGGGACGTACTGAAGAAGGTTTGAAAAAAGCAATCGTTGCTATTCAGCAAATTAGAGCAGACTTTTACAAAGACGTTAAAATCCCAGGTGTTATCAATGAATTAAATCCAGAATTAGACAAAGCATTACGCTTGTCAGATTTCTTGGAATTAGGAGAATTAATGGCAATGGACGCATTAAACAGAGCTGAATCATGTGGCGGACACTTTAGAGAAGAGTCGCAAACTGAAAAAGGCGAGGCAATGCGTGATGACGACAATTTTGCTTATGTTGCTGCTTGGGAATATAAAGGCGAGCCGGCAGAAGCTGTTTTACATAAAGAACAATTAACGTTTGAGGCTGTTAAGTTGGCACAACGTAATTACGAATAATAAATTTTAAAGGGAAAAGATTTACCAACCTTTTCCCTTTCTTAAACGTCATTAATGTATAACTTTAAAATTGTGAAATCATGAAAGCAAAAGTATTTTTTTTAACACTTCTTTTTGCAGGAATAGTTTCTGCGCAAACAGAAGAATTTACGTATTGTGTTGGAAACTCGAGTATTATTTTAATTGAAAAAATCAATGAGGAACACAATAATGATACGGTTATAAAAACGTATAGACAGTCGGGAGGACAAACGTTTCAATACCATATTTTTAATGATAGTATTTTTTCTAAACACGAGGGGAATTATTATTTGATTGGCGCAAATCATGCACAAATAGGCGACATTTGGCAACCACTTTGGTATGGTTATTTTAAATATGATGTTGACACAAGTCAATACAATCCGTGTGCTTTGCAACGAAATTTAAAAGTAGTTGGTATCGAGCAAATTACTGTCGGGTCGGAATATAGATTGAAATATAAGTTACTCGTGTTAGATTCGTTATTCACGCAATACATAGACGAATACAATCCAACACCTGTATATTTTTATTTTATTGAGGGAGTAGGAGCATTTTCAGCAGGTTTATATTACAACTTAGCATGGGAAGGAATGTGTAAGATTACTATGACAGATATGATTACACCTACATTTAAAATGTACGAAACTGATAATAATAAATACATTGAAAATAATTGCCAAACGACATCAGCTACAAATACAAATGAATTAGTGAATGTAAATTTTAAAGTAGAAAATAATTATCTGTATATACAAGGTGTTGAAAATGAGAATTTTGAAGTTTCATTTGTCGATTTAACAGGCAAGGTAATTTTGAAAACAACAAACCAACAACAAATAGATATTAGCACCTTGAAAGGATTGACTATTATTCAACTACATACTGAAAACAGCTACAAAATTGTTAAATTTAATTTTATGTAATTATGAAAAAGTTGATTTTATTTTTATTGTTAGGAATTTCTAATTCTTTATTAGCACAAGATGTATGTGGTGGCAGTTACGAATATACAGATAATGGTTTCATGCCTAAAGCTCAATCATGTGCAAAAAACACGAGTACTTATTTAGATAAGTACCGTTATCAAGCAACTTATAAACCGAAAGGTCATGCTTTTATAGACGAAGTGATAATTCCTATAAATATCATTGTTTTATGTGATGATAATGGAGATTATGGTGCTTATACTCCAACAACGTATAATGCTGAAACACAACAAGAATTTTGGCTAAATAGAGCATATCAAAGAACGAGCCTACCTTCTGACCCTGTTTCGGGGTATGCAAGTTCATATTGGTTGTCAACAACTAAAGTTAGCTTTGAAATTAATCAAGTATATTTTTATAACAATTCAACTTATCTTAATGCCGCCACTCCAGATGCTTTTATCAATCATCATTTTTCAACGATTCCAAGTGCAAAAAACTATGTTAATTGTTTTCTTATTAAGCATGTGGGTATAGCTGGTGCTGCGGGGTATCAAAGTTATCACTCTTCGGGAGCTCCTATTACCGTTTCAGTAGGAAGGAAACCCGAAAATATGACAGGAGAATGGCAAGGTGCATATTGGTATTGGGCAGACCACCTCCCCCATGAATTAGGACACGCTGTAGGACTGTGTCACACTTACGCTCTTTCTCCCTGTTATGAAAGTCATACTGGAATTGATTATTTAGAAGATGTTTTTTTTAATCCTCCTTTATATGAACAACCATGCCCAAACAATGAATTGGTAGCTTGGGATAGTCCTACGGATTTTTGTACAAACAATTTAATGAGTAACCATGCTGAAAATTTCTTTGTGTCGCCATTGCAAGCAGGACGAATGCACCGACAATTAAGAATGAGTACCATAAGAAATTTTGCTTACGGTTATTCTTCTCTGCCACACAATATAACAAGCAATGAAACATGGGATTTTACCTATAAATCGTATAATGACATTGTTGTTAAGCAAGGAGCGACACTGACAATACAATGCCGTGTTGAAATGGTAAAAGAGGCAAAAATAATTGTTGAACCAGGTGCTAAACTTATTGTTGACGGAGGAATTATTACTTCCGCTCGTTCCGCAGGACCAACTCATGAAGACTTTTGGCAAGGCGTAGAAGTATGGGGGACAACCAATCAACACCAATACCCTGATGGAAGTCCAACGTATCAAGGATATTTAGAACTCATTAACGGTGGTACAATCGAAAATGCACATAATGGCGCAAGAAATTGGAAACCTGAAGATTGGAATAAAATCGGTGGCGTTATCGTTTCCAACGGTGGTATCTTCAAAAACAACCGCAAGGATATAGAATTTATGAGTTATGAAAACTTCAATCCAAGTAATCCAAGTACGAAAAGAAATAATTTATCAAGGTTTGCAAATACAGACTTTATCGCAAACAATACTTTTATTCCAAACAGTTATAGCACCATGCCACACGTAACAATGTGGCAAGTATATGGCATTAATTTTACAAATTGTCATTTTACCAATACACGCACAAAACCAAATGGCGCACCGTCATATAAAGCAATTTACTCCATTGATGCAGGTTATACCATTGGTGCAGGTTGTAGTATTATAACACCAAATCCTTGTCCAACAGGAAATTTGTTAAAATCTACTTTTAGCGGTTATCAAACAGCAATTGAGGCAACAGGTGCAGGAACAAGTAAAACCGTAACGGTGGCACAAACAGATTTGACAAACAACATTATCGGTATCACAGTTGACGCATTTAATAATGTTTCATTCAATCGAAATAACATCAGTATTGGTTCGGCAGGTTATCCGTTTACTCTCGGAGGAACAGGAATTTCCATTGCTAACTCAACAGGATACACGGTTGAGGAAAACGCCATATCGGGAAATCTTTACTTTACAACAGGAATTAATGTCAACAACAGCGGTACAGCAAACAATCGCTTGTATCGAAACATATTGACAGGATTATATTACGGTAATAATCTAATCGGAATTAACCGTGATGCTTCCAACGCCTTGAAAGGGTTGCAGTTTTTATGTAATCTTTATACTTCAAATACGTATGCTGTCAATGTTGGAAATAGCACGTCAACACATGGCGTTCGTTTATATCAAGGTGAATATTCGCCTTTGAAATCGGCAGGAAATACATTTACAAGCAATACAAATTCTATTTACAACACATCAATTTCGCCAATCAGCTATTATCACAATGGCGGTTCATCAACGCCAACGAATAACACAGCCAACGTAACGCTTTATTACACATCATCAGCAAACACGTGCCCGTCAAATTACAGCGGTGGTATTTTCTTTTTCAAACAAGGTGAAAATAATCAAACATTAGATAGCTTGACAAACGAGCAACAAAACTATAAAAACGCTTACAACGACTTGTATTATAACTATTTATCTTTGATTGACGGTGGTAATACGGAAGAATTAAAATCAAAAGTTGAAAACAGTTGGTCGGAAGATGTGTGGAAACTGCGTGGTAATCTTTTGGAAAAATCGCCATATTTGTCGCAAGAAGTTTTGTTGGAAACCGCTAAATTGGGAACACTCCCGAATGCGATGTTGCTCGAACTTTGCCTTGCTAATCCCGATGTTTCCAAAAGCAATTACTTTGTAAATAAATTGGACGAAACCACAAACGGCACGTTTCCAAGCTATATGCACACGTACATTTTGAACAACGATAAAAAGACAGTTAGAACACAGTTAGAAGGTCAAATGACGGCGTTGCAAACACAACTTTCAACAACCAATCATTTCATTGCCAACATCACAGCAACCGCAGATGAATATTCGTACAGCAACACGTACAACACGATTGTTCGTGCAGGCAACGACTTGTCAGACAAAGTGAATTTGATAGATTTCTTTGTAGAAAACAATCAATGGTCAAAAGCGGACTCGGTACTACAATCAATCCAAACGGATAAAAAAATGCAAGAAAATCTGCCTTTAGTGGAAGATTTTGACAAATACATTGCATTCCGTGCAAGTCTTGGCGAGCGTAAAATCGCACAATTAAATGAACAAGAAATCACATTTTTGCAAACACTTGCCGAAAAAGACGGACGTGTTTCGGGGTATGCACGCAATATTTTGTGTTTCTTCTACGCTATTTGTTACGACAAAAACAGCGAAGACGGCTCGCAAAAAATGATGTTGCAACAACCAACTATGGCAGAACTTACACCTGCGATAGAAACCTTAACGTATTCCGTAAATCTTTATCCAAATCCTGCGAAAGAGTTTGTAAACTTACAATGGGAAATCTTCGATGAATTGCAAAATTGTCATTACAAAGTAGTAGATTTGAGCGGAATTGTCGTAGCGACAGGCAACATTTCTGAAAACAGAAACGAACACACAATCGACACTCGCAATTTAAGAGACGGCATTTATATCATCAGCATTTACAACAACGATGAGCTAAAAGCAAGTAAAAAATTGGTAGTGGAGAAAGTGAAGTAAATATAAAAATAGGCAAGAATAATAAAATCTCATTTTATGAAATTAACACTTAAAATATGGAGACAAAAAGGACCAAACGACAAAGGGCGTATGGTCACTTATCCAATTGATAATATTGAAACCGATATGTCCTTTTTGGAAATGTTGGACATCTTAAATGAAGAATTAGTTGCAAAAGGCGAAGACCCTGTTGCGTTTGACCACGACTGTCGTGAAGGAATTTGCGGTATGTGTTCGTTATATATTAATGGCGAGCCACATGGTCCAGACCGTGGAATTACAACGTGTCAGTTACACATGCGTAAGTTCAATGACGGCGATACGATTTACATCGAGCCGTGGAGAGCAAAAGCATTCCCTGTTATCAAAGACTTAATGGTTGACCGTTCAGCGTTTGACCGCATCATGGCGACAGGTGGATTTGTTTCGGTAAACACTTCTGGAAATACGCAAGATGCCAACGCAACACCTATTCGTAAAGAAGATGCAGATGATGCGTTTGATGCAGCGACGTGTATTGGTTGTGGAGCGTGTGTAGCAGCGTGTGTAAACTCTTCTGCGATGTTGTTTGTTTCGGCGAAAGTTTCGCAGTTAGCATTGTTGCCACAAGGTAAAGTGGAAGCAAAAGAGCGTGTTATAGGAATGGTTCACACCATGGAAGAAGAAGGTTTTGGTAACTGTTCGAACACAGGAGCGTGTGAGGCAGAATGTCCAAAAGGCATTTCTTTAGAGAATATTGCTCGTTTAAACCGAGAATATTTAGTGGCTTCCGTTTCAAAATAAGTAAAATACACACTTTAATAAATAAAAGAGTAGGTTTTGCCTACTCTTTTTGTTTTTATTATGAATAAATAATTATCTTTGTGGTTATTGATTAAAAACAAAAAAGATAATTATGAAAAAGATTTTACTTTCTTTAGTGTTTGCAGGTGGCGCATTTATGGCGACCGCACAGCAAACTTCAGTTCAGGTGCTTTATCCGTCGAGTATTGCACAGGGGTTTACGCATGACTTTGCGACAAGCACAACGAACCCAACGCCATGGACAAATACTCCAGACATGACAGACCCGAACAACAAAGTGATTGCACCAATTATGATTGCAAGAGACAACGGCGGTGTAAGTGGTGGTGACTCACTAATGTGTAATGCAACATCACAAGATTTAACAGGAAAAATTGCTGTTTTGTGGCGTGGAAATTGTGAATTTGGTTTAAAAGCTAAAAATGCATGGGACGCAGGAGCTGCAGGTGTTATTATTGTTAATAATGTTGATGGCGCTCCTGTTGGAATGGCGGCAGGTGTAAGTGGAGGAGTGGTAACTGTTCCTGTTGTTATGATTTCAAAAGCAGATGGTGAAATTTTAAGAACAGCAAAAGTTGCTGGCGATAGCGTTTCGGTATTGTTAGGAAATAAACTTGGATATATGAAGAATGATTTAGGTTCTATCCTTGGATATACAGCGACTGTTGCAGCGCAAGTTCCAGTTCAAATCGCAAACAACACAACTGAATTCCCAATTAGATTTGCGGCGCAAGTTTACAACTACGGAGAAAACGAAGCAACAAATGTTTATGTTACAGCGGTTATCAACAAAAATGGTTCTGAATTGTACAGAGATACAAGTGATATTGTTGCAACTTTAGCACCAGGTGACAGTATCGAAAACTTTACGTTTATAAATTATTCGGGAGATTTAGGAGTAGGTGATTATGAAATTATTTATGAAATTGTTTCAGATTCAACAGATGATGCAACGACAGACAATCACTTCTCTTACCCGTTTAGAATTAACAACGACAAAATCTTTGCGTTAGCGCAATATGATTACACGACAAATTTCACACTTAATTCAGGTAATTTCAGAGCGGCTGACCAAGCTGATCCGTCATTCCAATCGTGTATTACTTTCCAAGATCCAAATGCAAGTAAATTTGGTATCAAAGGTGTTTATTTCCAAGCGTCTATTACTAATGATGACCAAGGAAACGCTCAGTCTATTGATGGTGAAGAAATTTTAATTTCTATCTCTGAATGGAATGATAACTTCACCTTTGGAACTGACGATCCGTCATGGAATAATGTAGTTCCTGTAACTGGAGGTTCGTATATTTATATGGAAGATTTAGCAGATACATTCGTATATGCAAATATGAACGAGTATATCTTATTAAAAGATAATGTTCGTTATTTGATTTGTTCAAAAACGTCAAATGAAGATATTTTCTTAGGTTATGACTCTGAAAGAAAATACGATTTTTACCAATCAATCACAGAAAGATATTTATCTCCTTTCCAAGCGGGTAACACATGGGGAGCAGGATTTGTAGGAATGCCAGTTGCTTCTTTAACGTTGGATTTATTTACAGAAGACGAAGTAGGTTTAGCAAATACTAAAAAATTAGTTGCGGCTAAAGTTTACCCTAATCCAGCAAGAGATATCGTAAACATTGAAGTAAGCAATTACGAAGGAACAGCTGCTTTAACTGTAACTGATTTAGCTGGTAAAGTTGTTATTTCTAACAACGTAACAGTTAACGCTAACGGTGTTACAACGGTTAATACATCAGGTTTAACTGCTGGTATGTATATCGTTAAAATGCAATTAGCAAACGGTAATCAAGTAAATGCGTCTATCATTGTAGAATAATAGATTTTTAAATTAATAATAGAAAAGCCGTTCAATTTCTTGAACGGCTTTTTTGTTTTTAATGAATTTTGCTTGCTGTATAACCTCTATAAATAAAGTAAAAATTGAAGTGATAGCAAGATTATTAAACAGAAATAATTAGCTTTACGCTCCAAATACATAAAAAAATGGAACAGAAGATAAAATTTGTAGTTGTTGGCGCAGGATATATCGGAAAACGCCATGCCGAAATGATTTCACTTGACCCTAACGCTGAGTTAGTTGCAATGGTCGATATTCGCTCGCAAGAGGCGTGTGATGCGCAGCAATACAACGTTCCGTTTTTTAGAACGTATGAAGATTTTTTAACGGCAAACATTGATGCAGATGTGGTAAATGTGTGTACGCCAAACGGGTCGCACGCTGAATTAGCAATCAAAGCATTAGACTCCAAAAAGCACGTAATTGTTGAAAAACCAATGGGATTGACCAAAGAAAGTTGCGAAAAAATTATTTTCAAATCTTTGCAGATGTCTAAACAGGTTTTTTGTGTGATGCAAAACCGCTATTCGCCACCGTCAAAATGGATAAAACAAGTTGTTTCGGACGGAATTTTGGGCGACATCAATATGGTGCAAGTAAACTGTTATTGGAACAGAGATGAACGCTATTACAAAAAAGGTGGTTGGAAAGGCACGCAAGATTTAGACGGAGGAACGTTATTTACGCAGTTTTCACATTTCATCGACATCATGTATTGGCTTTTTGGTGACATCGACAACATCAAAGGAAAATTTGCTGATTTCACGCACCAACACTTAACCGAATTTGAAGATTCAGGCTTTGTTTCATTTGACTTTATAAACGGAGGAATGGGTTGTATCAATTATTCAACAGCTGTTGCCGACCGAAATTTAGAGTCTTCATTGACCGTTATCGGAACAAAAGGAAGTGTCAAAATTGGCGGACAATATATGAATGAAGTGGAGGTTTGCAACATCGCTGATTACGAAATGCCCGAATTAGAGGAATCCGCACCTGCAAACGATTACGGACATTACAAAGGTTCGGCACAAAATCACCATT
The DNA here is from genome assembly GCA_035445045.1 of Crocinitomicaceae bacterium. Lineage (GTDB taxonomy): Bacteria > Bacteroidota > Bacteroidia > Flavobacteriales_D > Crocinitomicaceae > 40-80. The sequence goes on from DAOMPZ010000066.1 coordinate 11,903, forward strand.
TTGTTATTCAAAACGTTATCGACACATTACAAGGAAAAGCAACGTCCACAACCAATGCATTAGAAGGCTTAAAAGTCGTGGAAATTATCGAGCGTATTTACAAAGAGCGAGGAAAAATCGAAAAATAAGCATATTAACCCGAGCTGAATAAATATTTAACACAACCACTTATCTACCACGGTAATTATTTTTGTATCTTTGCAGAAATAAATTAAAAAAGTGTATTATGGCAACAAAACATTTAGAGGCAATATTTCAACCAAGACCTGCGCATTTTGTAGGTGACGGTTTTAGAGTTCATAATTTTATTCCGAGTTTTGAGCGGTTAAGTATGCAACGCATGAGTCCGTTTATCATGTTGGATTATAATTCCAAATATGAATTTCCAGCATCGACCATACCAAAAGGCGTTGGCGTGCATCCACACAAAGGTTTTGAAACGGTAACAATCGCCTATCAAGGAAGCGTAGAACACCACGACAGCGCAGGTGGTGGCGGCATTATTCATCAAGGCGATGTGCAATGGATGACGGCAGGAAATGGCGTTTTACATAAAGAATTTCACGAAACAGAATGGTCGAAAAAAGGCGGTATTTTCCAAATGGTACAACTTTGGGTCAATCTTTCTGCTGAAGACAAAAAACGTGCGCCCCAATACCAAGCTATCAAAAATGCGGATATGACTCGTGTTGATTTGGGAGAAAACGGAATAATCGAGGTTATCGCAGGAGCATACAACGGAAATAAAGGCCCAGCAAGCACTTTTTCGCCTATCAACATGATGAACGCCAAATTGAAAAAAGATGGAAAAGCAACTTTTGATTTTCCTGCCAATTACAACACATTCGGGATTGTCATTGAGGGCGAAATTATCGTTAATGGCGAAAAACAAGTACCAACTGATTATCTGTTTTTGTTTGAAAACGAAGGCGAAAATTTTGAAATCGAAGCTACTTCCAATGCGATCGTTTTAATCCTAAGTGGCGAGCCAATCAACGAACCGATTGCGGCTTACGGCCCTTTTGTGATGAACACACGTGAAGAAATTATTCAAGCGTATGAGGATTTCAATAATGGAAAATATGGATTTTTAGAGTAAGGTTTTTAACCGAAAAGGAACAAAGTAAATCTTTGCGACGAGGTTTTCTTCAAAAGCAGTGCTTTTTCTCTTTTTGACGGACAAAAAGT
>DAOMPZ010000067.1:0-12972 GCA_035445045.1 Crocinitomicaceae bacterium
TTTACTTTTTGTCCGTCAAAAAGAGAAAAAGCACTGCTTTTGAAGAAAACCTCGTTGTTATTTATAAAATTTAAAGTGGAAGTGTGAATTTTCCCCCTTTGGAGGGGGCGCAGGGGAAGGACTTATCTATATTACTGATTATTAATCATATATGTTTATTTTTTTGTTTCTTTTCAAAAGTCCTCCTCCTTAATCCTCCTCCAAAGGAGGAAACTAAATCCGTATTCAAGTTGAAATTTGCTCATAAGCAAAAAATCATAACATCCTACAACAAAATATTTTCACTACATTTACGGCTAAATTTCAAAAAATAAAACATTCGAGTGAAGTTAATTGCGCACATTGGTAAATACTTTTTAATGTTGGGGACAATCTTTTCCAAGCCCGAAAAGATGAGTGTTTTTCGGAAAAGACTGTTTGAGGAAATTCAAAAAATCGGCGTGAGCTCCATTATGATTGTGGCGTTAATGTCTGTTTTTATTGGTGGTGTTATTGCCTTACAAACCGCATCGAACATGGGTAATCCGCTACTTCCTGCTTATACGGTTGGTTACATCACACGTTCAAGTACGATTTTAGAATTGTCGCCTACGATTATTTCTTTGATTTTGGCAGGAAAAGTCGGGTCGAACATTGCTTCTGAAATTGGAACAATGCGCATTACCGAACAAATTGACGCTTTGGAAATCATGGGTGTTAATTCGTTGAGTTATATTGTTTTACCCAAAATTGTAGCCGCATTACTTTTCTTCCCGATATTGATTATTTTTTCCATGGCACTTGCCTTAATCGGCGGTTGGCTCTCGTTACTTTTGACAGGTTTGACAGACACAGGAACGTATTTACTTGGTATTCGAGCGTTCTTTCTTCCTTACGAAGTTTTTTATGCCTTAACAAAAACGGTATTTTTCGGCTTTGTCATCGTGAGTATTTCTTCGTATTACGGTTATTACGCCAAAGGAGGTTCGGTTGAAGTAGGAAAATCCTCCACAGAAGCTGTCGTGACAAGCAGTATTTGTGTCTTAATTGTCAACTTCATCATCACGCAAATCATGTTATTATGATAACGGTTAAAAATATTTCTAAAAAATTTGGCGACCACCTTGTTTTGGACGATGTTTCGGCTACGTTTGAACAAGGAAAAGTCAATTTGATTATTGGCGCATCAGGACAAGGAACATCCATTTTGGCTAAATGTATTGTTGGCTTGCACGAAGTCGATACAGGCGAAATTTTATATGGCGGTCGTGATTTTGCAAAAATGAACAACATCGAACGTCGAGAAATTCGTAAGGAAATCGGTATGCTTTTTCAAGGTTCTGCCCTATTCGACTCAATGACGGTCGAAGAAAATGTGATGTTTCCGCTGACACTTTTTACAAACATGACAAAAAAAGAATGTTTGGAACGTGTTAATTTTTGTTTGGAACGTGTCAACCTCGCAGGTAAAAACAGTTTGTATCCGTCAGAATGTTCGGGCGGAATGCAAAAACGTATTGGTATTGCACGAGCGATTGCGATGAAACCGAAATATTTGTTCTGTGACGAACCCAATTCGGGATTAGACCCACAAACGTCTATTTTGATTGATAATCTTATCCGTGAAATTACCTACGAATACGATATTACAACGATTGTGATTACACACGACATGAACTCTGTGATTGAAATTGGCGACAATATCAATTTTATTTATAAAGGAAAAAATTGGTGGACAGGAAATAATAAAGCAATTATTACCACAGACAATAAGGAAGTCAATGATTTCGTTTATGCTTCTGAGTTTATGAAAGAAATTAGAGAGAGTTTAGTGAAATAAAAAGGGTCAACCGAAGTTGACCACTAATTATTTACTTGCTAATTCGTTTGATTGAATGTTTTTTGCACCGTATGCCTCGCACTTAGCTTTTTTCGGTGCCCCACAAGAATAAGCTAAGATTGCAACTACGGCAACAAGCATAAAAGTCAACTTTAATTTCATAATTCTCCTCAGATAATTGTTAAACGATAAGTCCAAAATTACGGATAATTTTTGAGTATAGCACTTATTTTTTATTAACATTGAAAAGTTTATTTATTTTTCGTGCCTAAAAATATAGTTTTAAAATATAGTTTCAGCTTTGCATTAATTGTGTTAATCGCCCAATTTAGCACGGCTCAACGCACATACAATACAACTATTCAATACAAAGATGAAACTTTCAAAACAAAACAAATTCTTTTTAAAGACTCTCTTTCATCGAAAAACTTTATTCAAAAAGAACTTGTAAAACTTCAAAAAAAAGGTTTTTTACTTTCCGCTGTCGATAGTTCAAGTTTTGAAAAAGACCACGCTTTTTATCAAATTTACGTGGGCGAAAAGTTCAAAAACGCCAAACTAAAAATCGCTCCCGATGATATTTCGTTCTTAAAAAAGAAAGCACGTCTTACCGAAAAATATTTAGCCGATTATCCCTTTACTGCTAACGAAATCACGCAGTTAAAAGTGAGTATTCATCAATCTTTGGAAAACAATGGCTATCCATTTGCAAGTGTTCATTTGGATAGCATTCAGTTTGAAAATACGACGTTGAATGCCAATCTTGTTATCGAAAAAGGTGCTGAACTTCGGTGGAATAAAATTAACATTCGAGGCGACAAACACATTTCCGAAAAATTAATCAGCTCGTATATTCAAATCAAAGCAGGTGATATTTTCAATCAAGAATTAGTCAATTTAATTTCGTCACGATTGAGTTTACTACCTTTCGTTCAAGAGATTAAACCAGCCGAAATATTGTTTACGCCGTATGGTGCGGAATTATTTTTGTACTTGCAAACCAAAAAAGTGAGTTTAGCAAACGGAATTGTCGGCTTACAACCCAAAACAAACGGAAACGGCTATATGTTAACAGGCGAATTACAACTGAAATTGGTCAACGAATTGAAACGTGCCGAAACTTTCGCGCTGAATTGGAAAAGCATTCAAAAACAAACGCAATCGCTTGATATTCTTTTAAATACGCCCAATTTATTTCGCTCACGTTTTGGTATTGACGGTAATTTTAAACTTTACAAACGGGACACTTCATTTTTAGATTTGAAATTTCAAATTGGTATTCAATATGCGTTAAACAATGGTGGTTATGCGAAGTTTTACTACCGAAACGAAAATTCTTCTATTCTAAAAGGCGGGCAAAATAATTCAGCCTTAACCAATCTAAGAGATAGCAAAACAAGTTATTACGGACTTGCGTTTTCAAAACAAACGGTCAATTATTTACCCAATCCGTCCAAGGGATTTTTACTTTTGGTCGAAGGTGCTATTGGACAGCGAAAAACAAAACTTCCCGATTCGACGGTATTTGAAAAAAGTTTGACCTTTAAAATTCATCTTAATTACCAACATTTTATAACCTTACACAAACGCAATGTTTTGCGCATTGGCTTCACAGGAAATATGCTCGGTGCGCCCCAATACTATCAAAATGAAGTATTTCGCTTTGGCGGTCAACTTATCCAACGTGGTTTTAATGAAGAGCAAATTTTCGCCACCGTCTTTGGAACAGCAAGCCTTGAATATCGCTTTTTGGTCGATAAAAACTCGTACGCATTTGCCTTTTACGACCAAAGTTATTACCAAAATCGCTCGTCCGCTTTTTTTGAAGATTACCCTTTAGGATTCGGAGCTGGCTTTACATTCGGAACTAAAATAGGCTCATTTTCAATATCCTACGCTTTAGGAAAACAAAAAAACAGCGTAATTAGTTTCAAAGAGGGGAAAGTTCATTTTGGGTATATTGCGTATTTTTAAGCGTAAGAAGTATTTGGGTTTTCTTTGGAGGGTTTGTGAAATTATGCTACATTTGCAAAGAGTAAAACAAAACTCTGTTTCGCTTATACAACAGAATATAGATGTAAAGCGAAATAAAGATTCGTAGAGAAGTAAGTTATAGCCAATTAGACAAACTATGAAATACCTGATTATATTTTTTCTATTCTATCTGAGTGTTAACGTTAACGCTCAACCATGTGGTACTCTTTCTCGTGATATAGATAGGCAAATTGTAATGCCAGACAATCATCTTATTTTAATTAATACTTATTTTTTAGGAGATCTGATGGATATGTATGAAGATGATAAAGAAATTACAATTGAATACGCAATCTTTTCTCCAGAAGGAAAACTCCTAACCGACTCTTCTATTTACCTGAAATGGAAAGATATGCATTATAATTATATGGATTGCATTTGTACCTACAATCCACAATATAAAATTGATGAAATTTATAATGAAGTAAATTCTAACAAAGGAACTTGCCCAATTTACTTTCCGTATTTCAAAGAAAACGAATTGGTCTTAAGCTATTTCTTGCGAGGCGACAGACGAAATATTTATGAAATTTCCATCAAAAATAATGGAGAAAACGATTGGCATATTTATAATATAGATACACTTAGTGCAGAACAAGGAATCCCCAATGCATCAGCAATTAAAACTGAAATGAACAAAAGTTTATTCTTTAAATCATTTTTGGATGACAAATACAGTAATTTAAAAGCTCCATCGCATACAAAATTAGTTTACGACTCCATTTCAGAAATCTATTCTGTAAAAGACCGTGATGTCCATTTTACTCCTCTATCAAAAGAACCTTTTACTAAATACAGGGTTACAGGGAAAAAATGGGAAATAATCTTGAATGGCTCAATTATTGGATTTGAATATATAGATAAACCTGCCAATCCGCCTCTAATTGATTTAAAAGACAATATTTTATTTGTTACGGTGTTTAATGATGATAACGAAAGCTGTCCGGGGTATGGAAAAGATATTTATCCAATTGTTTATGCAATTGATGTGAAAAAAGGAAAAGTGTTGTGGAAGAAAATGTTATATTAAAAAGGTTTAAACTATGAAATACATTATTTTATTCCCTTTATTGTTCGTTTGTTTTTTGGGAATTGCACAACCTCCCATAGAACCTCCTCCTGCACCTGATTGGGATAAAAAGCATAATGATATTCTTACATTTCCTGAATTTCCTGCTGAATTTATCGGAGGGGTAGATTCATTGAGAAGCTATATTGACAATAACTTAATTTATCCACTTGAGTTTTTTGAAGTAACAGAAGGAGATAAAGTCCATGTTCGCTTTGTGATAGAAAAAAATGGAAGTGTTTCAAGGGTAGAAATACTTAAAGATAGGACAAACCGTGAAAGTTGTGCAAGAGAAGCTATTGCATTGGTAAAATCTATGCCGAATTGGAAGCCTGGTTATTCAAAAAATTATTTCGATGACTTTAAAGAAACGACAGAACAATTACAAGATTCAATCCCTGTTAGGTGTTATTTTACCATGCCTATCACATTTAAAAGAGAAAAACTTCCTCTGTTACCACACGGATATGACTCTTTAACGAACTATATAAAAACCAGCTTAGTTTATCCACAGCAAGCATTAAAAGAAAAAATACAGGGGAAAGTGTACGTAAAAATGATATTCAATGAAACGGAAGATTTGGCAGATGTAATTTTACTTCGGGGAATGGAAAACTGTCCCGAATGTGACAAAGAAGTATTGCGTCTGTTGAAATCTATTCCAACAGATTTAATAAAAGCAAATAGCTCTCCGCAAACCCCCAAACCGTTCTTTTTTAATACATTTATTGAATTAAAATGAAACACACTGTTCTAATATTCCTACTCTTTTTGAAGTTGGCATCAAATGCCCAACCCAGCTATAACGTGGAACAATATACAAAAGGACGTTTTGTCGAATTGACGGAAAAATTAAAAATAGAACCCAATAACTATGAATTAATTTGGGAGCGAATAACGCTGACTCGCTTCAATGATACATACTTTGATATGTATAAAACAAGTGGAGGAAAAGAAGATGATATTCGCTTTTTTACTTATACGGAATTATTAAACGACCTAAATACATTGATTAGCAAAAACGTTATTATTGGTAATCACAACATTGCGGAGTTTAAACTACTTAGAGGGAGATTGTTTTATTTTAATGGAGAAATCCAAAAGGCACGAAATGACTTCTTCTCAGCATTGGAATATCCTGATGCTTATTATTCCGAGAATTTAAAAGATAAGATTTACATTTCAATAGCTGCTTACTTCTATAATTTAGAAAAACCATTAACGGAAGAAAATGCAAGACTAGCGTTGAAATATATCAATCTGGTAAATCCTCATTTTTGTAGTAGTCAACAAGGTGACTGTTTGGAAAAGGAGAAGAAAGAACTGCTAACCTTCCTTAAGGAAGAAGAAAAGTTAATCGACTATCACAAAAAACTTATTTACGGAACTTATGATTTATATACGAAATTTCAAGACAGCAACTCTGAAACAACGAACAATATCTATTTCAAAAATCAGTACTATTTTAGTACTTTAAATCGAATTTACGACTTGGTTACGTTTTATTGGGACAAAACATACTATCAGGATTCCAAAATTCTTGAAAAAATGCTAATTCAATATCTTCCACCCGATAAGAATGGAAAAACCTATCAAACATTTCCTGAAGAAAGAATAGATGGCATTTCAGGAGAACAGTATAATATTCGATTCTTTAACTTGCATAATAAGCAATATTATAGAGAACTGACTTGGGATTATCAGGATTTAACGCCACTTATCGAAAGTATCAAAAAATCAAATATTAACTTAAAAGATGATCGTTATAGAGAATTAATTCATTTAAAAGTCCTAAATAGCGATAGAAAATCTATCGTTGGTGCACAAGTTTTTGCCAGCGAAGTACTTATTCCTTATGATTCTACATATCAATCTTACTTTTTAATTGGTCATTTTAAACCATTTTTTGATTTAAAAATATCTCACGAAGAATATGATTCTCTTGTATATACGAATTTTAATCTTAGTGAAACTGGTCGAAATCATGTGTTGCTAAAACGTCCTTCTGAAAAATACATGTATCCAGATGTTGATTGGTTTAAAATGCCTTATCAGCCACATCGGAATAAACTATTAGTCATATTGGATTCTCGTAAAATCCCGAGAGACGATAGCTTATGGATTCGATTTGAAAACGAAATAAACCAACATGGTTTAAAAATCAATCGTTCTTTTATGGAACCACCAACAGATCCTGTTGAAAGATGGAAATATGATTCGTACCACGAACTTAATTACAGATTGATTATTCAAAAAGAAGATGAAAGTGATTTTGATAGTGTTTATTGCAAAGAATTGGGATATTTAAGAGGTTTAGAAATGGTAAGATTTGCTGGTCCACTGATTTGTTACGTAGACAAATATAATATAATCACTTACGATAATACAATCCAACTATATAACCCATCGAATACTTATAAAAGCGAAGAAATTAATGAGATTGTACAACATATTGATAAACGATTTTATTATGAGGAATCAACGGGAAGAATAACCCTTCCAATTGAAACAAATGAAATAGTTCCTCAGATTATGGAAGAATTGAAGAAGATCGGTTTTAAATGCAAAATGAGTATGAATGTTTATTACAATATAATTTTAAAATAAAAAACTGGCTATAACAGGCGTTTGGCAAGATTTTTCTGCCGCAGGCGCAACACATAAAAACCTCGCCAAGCACCAAACCGTTGGCAGCAACTTTAAAAAAGACGACAGTGAAATTATTAAGACGATTAAAAGAATTTGTATCTCGCTTTGACAAGACAGAAAAACTTTACAATAATTTTGCTTTTCCATATTCGTCAGACTTAAATGTAAAACGCCAACAAATCTGGAACAATTTACAAAGGGGACTTTTATTTGAAGACCAACAAACTTTTATTCCTTGGCTGACACCATTTAACCGACTTGACTACTATAAGGAAAAACGCCATGACAGTGGAGACAGAACGTTGTGGTATTTAGGCAAGCGAACTATTTTGGACGGTTACGAAGGACATTTTGAAGTTATGAAATGGATGTGGCTTCCGTGGACAAATCCAATAACTGAAATTTCTGAAAACATTGGACACGACTTTGACGGTATGACAAAGTTTCACTACTTAAAGGATTACATTACGAATCTACTTGGCGAGCCGACAACGACAGAACTTGAAAAATTTGGTTCATTTGACCTTGGTGAAATTCAATGGAAAAATGGTTTAGTTAAATTAACATTAGTTGGAATAGAACATTTCAATTGCCGTTATAGTTTTTCAATTGGACTTATTAGAGACAAAAACGAAGAGTATTTAAACGAAACCATTGAAGAACTAAAAGCAACTGGCCTAACAGATGAAGAACTTGGAAAATAGAATAGCAGCTGGTAACAGCACCTACCCAAAAGTGGCGGTTCAGTGGTTAAATGAAGCTTTGTACTTCTATCAAAGTTTGTGCTTGGTTGACAGTGAAGTGCTCCGAAATCGCCAACTGCGGCAACACGCAAAACGTTACCTGCAAGCTTAGACAACGACAATAAACATTTTATTTTAAACCACAAAGGACAAATAATAAAACAATTAAAGTGAGACTTAATGGACAAAACTAATGCTAAAATCATTGGTATATCTATTTTTGAAATAAATAATAAGATTATGAATAAGAAAATGCGAGCATAACCTCCTAAAGCCATAATGCCCTAACGTCTAAAAAAATCAACAAACTTCAAACGATGTCCAAAGCGTAAAATCCCACGTTGGTATTGTTTTCCTGCGAAAATTAGTCCGATAAAAATGGAAATAATCAAAATTAAAATGCTCAAAATCAATTGATAAATTTCGGTACTTGCGTAACCTTGCGAAATTTTGACCATACACACTATTGGCGAAGTAAACGGAATGTATTGCAACCAATAAACCATGGGACTGTCCGCATAAATAATTGTCATATAGCCCGATAGCAAGGCGAAAAATAAAATGGCAATAATCAAAATGACATATTGTTGTCCGTCACTTTCCGTTCCTGTCATTGCGCCCAAACCTGCGAAAAATGTACCGTAAAATAAATAACCTAAAACCAAAAATAAACTCGCGAAAGACAGTAAAACAGGGAAATTAATCCACTGAAAAACCAATTCAACAAATTGATTATACTCCAAAAGATTGGTAAATCCGAAAACTTCTTTTACGCCACTCCCCGACTGTAAATTCCCTGCCAACGCTTGGTCGTTCAGTGTTTGAAAAAATTGCTCTTTAAAAATATACATTCCAATTGAAATGATTAAAACCCAAATAAAAAGTTGTATTAAAGCCGACAATCCAATCCCAATTATCTTACCTAACATCAGTTGTTTAGGCTGAACGGTTGCAAGTAATACTTCAACAATACGGTTAGATTTTTCAACTGTTATTGAGCGTAAAATTGCCATGCCGAAAATGAAAATATAAAACAATACTATTGCACCAAAAAACCAACCTACCCAACTGTTCACATCTGATTTTTGATTTTCAGGGTCGTAAATATTGCGAAAACCCAAATTAATCGGCTGTTTAATTTCACGATATTGTTGCAACGAAATTTTGGTCAACTCAGACACATAAACTTCTTCCAAGCGTTTTTCTAACAAATAATGTAAACGTGTCTGGATTTTCAAAGACGGCTTTTCTTTGTAGAAAAACAAAGCTCTTTTATTCGACAAAACTTTTTCGTTGACTTCCAAAAATCCGTCATACGCTTGATAACGTTTGCCTTTTAAAAAGTCATCTAAATCTAAATAGTCATTGATAAAATCAAATTCAAACGCTCCAGCATCGCCTAATAAAATGCGATTATCCATGACCATTGCAGGGTCGGCAATTAAAATTTTCCACCGCTCTTTTTTACTTTCGCCAAAATGGAACAGCAAAAACACTAACAACATCAAAACAATCGGCCCGACAAGTGCCAAACCCCAAAAAGACGTTTTTTTGATACGTTCTTTTAATTCTCGCAAAACAATAATCCACGTATTTTTCATTTTTCCGCTACTTCTTGAATAAATATTTCTTGCATCGAAGTCATCACTTTCCATGCGCCCTCTAATTTTACCTCGTTCATCAGTGTGTTGAGTAAATCGTTAAAACTCGACTCGTTGCGCATTTTCACGTACGCAATAAACGTATTTCCCGTCACTTCTTCTTTACCAACAAGTTCAAACCCTGCCCATAATGCATTGACAAAAGCAATCATATTTCCTTGAAAACGAACAGCATAAATATTATCTCCACGTTCCGAACGAATAGTATTGATATTTCCCTCTAGCACTTTTTTCGATTGGTTAATCAACACGACATTATCACATAATTCTTCAACACTCTTCATGTTATGACTCGAAAGTAAAATCGTTTTTCCGTTGGTGCGCATCGTTTTAATTTCGTTTTGCACCAACTCGATATTCACAGGGTCAAAACCGCTGAAAGGCTCGTCCAAAATCAAAACTTCGGGTTGGTGAATGACCGTGCAGATAAATTGAATTTTTTGTGCCATACCTTTGGAAAGTTCCTCGATGCGCTTGTTTTTCCACGTTTCGATGCCGAATTTTTCAGCCCAATAGTTGTAATTCTGTGCAATATCAACTTTGGACATTCCACGCAGTTGCCCAATCAATTTGACGTGCTCCCAAACGGTCATTGTTTTGTACAAACCACGTTCTTCGGGTAAATAACCGATGTGTTGTAAGTGTTTTTGATTCAGCAGTTGACCGTCAAAAAAGATGTTTCCTTTGTCGGGAAATAAAATACGGTTCATCATGCGGATAAGCGTCGTTTTCCCTGCTCCGTTTGGCCCTAAAAGGCCTAAAATCTTGCCTTTTTCAAGCGAAAAACTCACATCGTCAACGGCTAATTTTTGCTGAAATGATTTCGAAACTCCTTCTAAACTAATCATTTATCGCTTTTTAATAATTTATATTGATACACCCAATCTTTGAACGCATTGATTGCCAAAAATGTTAAAGATACGTATAAAATTAATGTTAGATACATCGAAATCTCAAAATACATATAAATTCCGACGATATTCACAACGGTTAAATACAACCATGATTCCATGACTTTTTGCGCAATCATGTACGAGCCAAGTAAACCAAAAACAAGGCTAAACGCATCAAAATAAGCCATTTGTTGATTCGCTTGAAACCCTGTTAAATAAACCAACCCGACTGAAAGCGCAACACCCAAACTGATAACAGGTATATTTTTTAGTCCGTAAAAATGATAATTCGTTTCCATTTTAGGTCTGCGCCACGTTATCCAACCATAAATCGCCATAACAGCATACATAAATTGTTGAATGGCTAAAAAATAATAGTGAACCGAAATATTGATAAAAATATAAATCACGGCACTGATAAGTGCAAACAGCCAACAGCTAATTTTGTTTTTTCCCGCTAAAAAAGGATAGATTAAGCCCGTTATCACAGCGATTAGCTCAAAAATAAATATCGGTGTTATTGTCAATTTTATTTCAATTTTTAGGCAAAGAAACTGTTTTTTTGCCATATTTACCAAGCCAAACGTATTAAATTTTTTTCTTGTTCTTTTTTCCGTAAAAAGAACCAAAAACTCGTCGCCGTGATTTCTTTTGATAAAAGAAAAATTGCCACAGATGCACAGATATAAAAAAAGTGAAAATTAAGAATAAAATTTACACAGATAGTAAACACTTTGTGTTTACTTGGATTACATGATTTCAAATTTCATTATACTATCTATGTAGACTTATTCAAAAAGTTAAATTTTCGTTATCAAACAGAATTTAACAAATTATTTATTGTCAATCAAAAAAACTGCCGTATCTTTGTGCCGTAAATTCATAGTTTCGTTTTAGGTTTTAGATTATTAGAAAAAAGAGAATTGAAATCACACAAATTGTTTCAATTCTCTTTTTTCTTTTTTAGGAGGTTTTTAAATCCTCACTTTCGTATTCTTCTTAACTCTGCATTCTGCACTCTTAACTTAAAGTCATTCTCCCTTTAACAACATAAAATCCTAAACTTGCAACAATCAGCACGACAACATTCGCTATCCAAAGATGATTGAACGAGTAATTTTCAATAAACAACGTCGCTAAATACGGCATAATGACAAACGCCGCAGAAACGCTCAAACCATTCAACCCCATGTACGCACCACGGTTGTGAATACTCGAACGCTTAGCAGCAATTGTTGACATAAACGGCAATACCAATATTTCTGAAATACTCAATAGCACCATTGAAAAATAGCAAGAAAGTGTGCTATTATCGAATAACAACCACGCAAAAGAAACTAATAACAAAACACAACCGATGATTAAACTCGTGTAAACATTCCATTTTTTTTCAGCATAACTCACAAACAACATTTCTGTTGACACGACAAGCAAACCATTAAAACCCAATATCAAACCGATTTCGCCTTGCGTAAAGTGCAAATGATTTTTGTAATACAACGGAAGAATACTCAGTAGCTGAAAGAAAACACACGCAAATAAAAAACCAAATACGCTAAAAATCATAAACCATTTGTCAGTATAAGGCGAACCCTCGTGAGCGTTTTCAGAAATATAACCTATTTCTTCGCTGTTTTCGTTGCGCTCTTTTCGTCTGAAAAAATAGAGGAAAAACACAATCGATGTGGCAAATACCGCAAAAGCATTGCCGTAAAAAAGCCATGCAAACGAAAATGTCGCTAAAAACCCACCTAATGCTGGGCCAAAAGAAAAACCGAGGTTTATCGCCATGCGATTTAAGGAAAAAGCCCGTGTGATATTTCCTTTTTTAGCGTACGAAGCAATTGCTGCGGAGTTGGCAGGATGAAAACTTTGGTAAATACAACTTAACACAAAAATCGTGATGCAAAATTCGGTTACAGTTGTCAAACCTGCTAAATAAATGAAAATCGGCGATGCTAAAAGCAAGGTAAAAAACTGAACATAGAACGCTCCTACTCTATCTGTTAGCCAACCGCCGACGACAGAACCAATCAAAGAACCCAAGCCAAAAAAACTCATAACCAAACCTGCCTCGTCTGTTTTAAATCCTAAAATCGAAGTC
>DAOMPZ010000068.1:0-2612 GCA_035445045.1 Crocinitomicaceae bacterium
GACAAAGAAACAACATTTACAGAGGAAGATAAACCATCAGCAAGAAACCCAAAAACAGGAGGCAGTAACACTTCTTCAACGCAGGTAGGTTGCACTAACGAAACCGTATTAAAACGTGGTTCTAAATGTGACCGTGTGCAGTGGATACAACACTACTTCAATACGAAAGTATTACCTAAAGTAACAGGGACGAGGCTTGTTGAAGACGGAATATTTGGAGAAAAAACAGAGTTAGCCGTTAAACAAATTACAGGTTCAACGAAGACAACATGGACGAACTTTAAATCAAAAGTTGATCAAAAATACAAGTAAATGAAAAAATCCCTATTCGTCAAACTTCTCATTATCGCTGTGATAGCGGTTGTTTTGGCGAAAACAATCTTTAAAAAATACTTTATGAATTTAGAATTTACATACAACGCAAGCAGTCCTCAAAAAAATTGGATTGAATTTATGACACCACTTGCCAAATACGCAGGTAAAAAATACGGTTTACCGTGGCAGGCGTTAGTGGTGCAAACTGCATTGGAAACGACCTGGGGCAAGTCTAAATTATTTGCTCAATACAACAATTTCGGAGGTATAAAAGCCACAGGAAACGAGCCGTCCGTGTCGCTTGGAACAAAAGAATGTAACGGTTCTGATTGTTACTCCACAACAGGGAAATTCGCCGTTTACAAAGACAAATTGGCAGGCTTGGAGGCTTACGCAAACTTTTTCCATAAAAACAAGCGTTACGCAACCGCTTTGAAATATCCAAATGACCCGTACAAATTCATCGAAGAAATCAAAAAAGCAGGATATGCCACTGCTCCAAATTACACGGCTACACTTCACAGTATGTTAAACAAATATTTCGCATAATAAAATGTTAGGATTAGATAGTCTTATAAGTACAAGTGCTGGCGCAGTTAATACAATGGCTGGAGGTGCAGCTACTGTGATAGAAGCATCAAAACAGGAAGGAACTGTTGATTGTGGTTCTCGTCCGTCATGTTTAGGTTGGTCAAAAGGCTGTAAAGAAAAAATCGCAGGCTACAACGCTTGTGTTCTTAACGCTGCAAACGCAAAATCTGCCGTTGGTGTAGCACAAGCAGGAGCTTTAGCACGTCAACCAATACAATCGCAACAAACAATACCATGGCTACCGATAGGAATCGGTGTTGCGGTACTCGTAGTAATCATTTTAATAACCAGAAGATAAATACCATGAAAAACAAAAAAACAATCATTATCCTTGCCGTTGTTGCCGTTGTGGTAATCGGCTATGTTGTTTGGAAAACAAAAAAAGACAAGGACAACAAAACAACCGATGACGCTTTACCCGAAAACGATGTAAAATCGGAAATCGCAACTGCCGACATGAACAAGTTAGCGAACATCATACCGTCGCCAACAAATGGAAATACTCGTGCCGATGCAAGCAAAATAGGAACGATTAATTTTGATACAATCTAAATTATGAAAAACAAGAAATTAGCTATCGTATTGCCGTTGTTTATCATCGGTATTTTGGGAATTGCCTTTGCGGTATATTGGTTTTTCCTGCGTAAAAAAGACGAAGAAACGCCACAAAACCCCAATGGACTTGTTTTAGCTCCATTGGACGAACAGCCTACGCAACGTGTACAAGAACCGCTCGTAATTGCTCCAATAAACGAAAAACAATTTGAAACACAAGTTGTAGCGATTGCACCTACGAAATTGAACGCTATGGCGGAACGTCTGAACGTAAAATTATCATAAAAACAAAAAATAAAATGGCAACAACAAAAAAAGCAAACTTAACAACCTGTTCGGGAATGGGCAAGGCGTTAAAAACAAGCAAATCAAAAGGTGTGCGTAGCGCAGCTGGTAAAACCCTTGCAACCAAATGCAAAACCAAAGGAACTTTATTTGCAAAACCGAAAACAACCGCTAAAAAAGCAACCTGTTCAGCGTGCGCAGGCAAAAAGAAAACGGCTAAGAAAAAGTAATTCGTTTATGAATGAAAACCAAACGCCTAATATTCTTTGCCCTTGGCATCATTATTTTACTCTTAATTCTTAAACGAGGCATGAGAAAAAAACTTGTTGTAACCAAAGCCGAAAGCGAATTGTCTAAATGGAACGGCAAAAAAGAAACCAACGCAACCATGTATCCGACTTTGGTCGATTATTGGAAAAGTGCAGGTTATTCATGGATTAACGCAAACAACATCAAGCAATTTGCAACGCAATACGCTTGGAGTAGTGCGTTTATTTCGTACGTTATGCAGTCGCAGTATTCGGAGTTTCCAAAAGCACCGACACACGCAAAATATACCCTTTGGGCAAAAAAGAACCGACAACAGGGCGCAACAAAATTCATTGCTTACAAACCGAACGAATACAAACCCGAACCACGCGATATTATCGTGCAACGTCGTGGAAGTTTTACAGGCAACCTTGACAATCTTTATGAAAGCGCAACCACACACGGCGATATTGTCGTTTCCAATGACGGCAATAAAATCGTTGCGATTGGAGGAAATTTGAACGATACCATTACAAAAATAAGCTACAAAGCCGTGAATGGATATTTGAATACGGCTAATCATATTGCGGTTATTAAAGTTTAAAAATTTTTCACAA
>DAOMPZ010000068.1:2622-12907 GCA_035445045.1 Crocinitomicaceae bacterium
GTGTATCACACGGCTTTTTTCAATTCAATACGGCTTTTCATTTCTAATTCTATTCGTGCGACACATTCGCCCAAATAATACATTTCAGTTGTTCGCACGCTTTTATGACCGAGCATTTTTGCAACGGTTTCCCTACTCCAACCGTTTGCGTCCATAAGTGTAGCAAATGTTTTTCGTGCGGTGTGCGTAGTAATACGCTTGTCGATGTTGCACAAGTGCGCAAGCTCCTTTAAAATTCGATTGTAAACAGCATTGCAATATTGTGGTAACTGTCCGCCGTAACGCTCTATAATTTCCGTTACTTTGTCATATTCCACAGGCAAAAAGTACAGTTGGGCGTTTTTGCCTCGTGTTCCTGTTAAAATTGTGCCGTAGTCTTCACGTTTCAGTTCCCAATTTCCCCAAATATCGCAATACGAAAGCCCTGTATAACATTGAAACAAAAACAAATCTTTTACCCTGTTTAACATCGGGCCGACAAACGTTGTTTTTTCAAAGCGTTGTAATTCGTCTAATGTTAAGAAAATCGGACTTTTCAAACTATCCTTTTCGCCTTGGAAGTGTAATAGCTCGCTTTCAATCTTATTACCCTGGTTGCGATACCATTTCAGCACCATGGCATAAAATAAAACATTGCGGTTGGCAGATGTTTTATTGTGCGTGCGGTTTGTGGTCTGAAACCAATCTATAAACGTGTGAGCGGTTTTAGTTGTAAATTCTTCGGGTGTAAATGTACACTTTTGGTACTGTTCAAATTTGCGCAAATTATCGGTTTTTATTCTATGGTTGCGCACCGTTCCGCTCGCAACATTCGGAGCAATCGCATTGATGTACAGTTGGCAAATTTCAGACAATAGAAGCGGTTTCGGCTTGGGTTTAGGTTGCAACAATTCCAATAGTTCCGTGACGGTTTTACATTCATACATCACGGCTAACGTCTTTATTTTATAAGTTAATTTTGTTTTGAGTGTGTTTATAAATTCTTCCTGCTCACACTTTTGGGTTATATTTTGCAGTTTTGTACACCAATCGGAACGCTTAACCTGTTCACGAAGTGTAAACTCTTTCTTTTCGCCGTTGTATGTAACACGACAGAAAACCGTTGCCATATCGCTGTTTGCGCTTGACGAACGCACGAAAAATGAAATTTTGGGCATATTCAAATACATATAGTGTGAGTAAAAAAAATGAATTGCGTTTTACTCACGATTTTTACACTAAGTTTCAGTTTTTGAGAAATAAAAAAGCCCCATTTTAGGGGCTTTTGGCAGTTTGAACAGTCTTTTGTGACCTCGTCAGGATTCAAACCTGAAACCTCTACAGCCGTAATGTAGTGCTCTATTCAGTTGAGCTACGAAGCCATTGCGAGTGCAAAGATAAGGCTTTTTTTTTCTTTTGCAAGCATTATCTTAAAAAAAATATGCGCAATTGCACTACGGTGGTTATCAAAGAAAGACACTTACTCAATTATCTTAATCTCAACACGTCTGTTGGCTTGTTGCTCGTATTCGTTTTTAGGGTTTTGGAAAATTGGCATTCTACTACCAAAACCCTGATAATCAATACGGTCTTTATTGATACCTGCTTTAACAAAATATTTTTTGATGGTCAATGCACGTTTTTTAGAAAGACTAAGTGCTCGCTTACTTTCATCAGATTCAGCATTGACGTGTCCTTGCACTTCGATACGAACATCAGAGTTGAGAATTAAAAAATCTTTGACACGACGCAAGATATTTTCTGCACCAGTATATAAATCAGCTGTGCCTTTTACAAATTCGATTTTGTCTATTTTAAACGATTTACCAACACTAATAGATTGCATACTCACAACGACAGTATCAACTGTTAGATTTGTCAAATTAACAGCGGTGTCTTTGAAAAAATAACCCTCTGCATCACAAATAAGTTGTGCTTTAGCTTTTGAATCTGAACCTAAAATAATGTCTGATGCTGTAAAAATAGAGGATTTTTTCTTCGTTACCACATTAACTTTCGCAATGATAGGCAAATGCGTTTCATTGTCTCGAATTTTGATGTAAATTTTAGTATTATCGTCAGGTAAACGGTCGTCAAAAATACGTGTCTGGTCTATTTTTTTGACTTCTTCATCTATTTCCGAACTTTTCAAGTTAAATGTAACTCTTCCAAATGATTTTTTAATATTATTGATCACAATTAAAAAAGCTTCGCCTTTGTCACATTTGAAATCAGGAATTTTATTTTCATCATTCGGGTCTGAATTTGAATAACTACTTAGTGGCTCTTTAGATAGATAGACTAATTTCATATCTTTAAGCGCAGGAATTTTTAAATCTATGCTATAATCAAATTTAAAAATCGCCAATTGCAAAGTCGGTTGACTAAATGTTAAGTCAAATACTAAATCACTATTCGATTGACATCTTTTAATTAAGAAAATAGAATTTTTCTCAACGAGTTCCGTTGCTATCTCCGAATTTTGAAAGTCTCTCTCCCACCCCCAATTTCCTGTAAAATCAATAGAATAACTTCTGTTACGCTCAATTTCGACAGCTCCTTTTAAATCCGCAATATTTTCGGAAGAAATGACTTCCTGCGCAAGGGAAACTATGGGAAATCCAAGGAAGCCGAATAAAAAACAAGAAAAATATTTTTTCATAATTTTAAACATATACCATTATATGCTGTTTATTACGACAAAAATAAAAATAGGTTACAAATGCCTTGTCAACGAAAAGGCGTAAATCATTCCGCTAATTCATCATAAACACCCAATCCAAACAGCGCAAAATCGTATTTTACAGGGTCGTTTTTGTCGAATTTTCGTAGGACTGTTTGAATTTCTTCTAAAGTTTTCCAATCATCTTGTTTGCGTTGTGTAAAACCCAATTTACGGCTGATGTTGCCTGTGTGTACGTCTAAGGGTAAATACAATTCGGAGGGCGAAATACTTTTCCAAATACCAAAATCGACACCTCTGCCGTCATTGCGAACCACCCAACGCAAAAACATATTGATACGTTTGGCTGATGAACCTTTTTCAGGGTTGGAAATATGTTTGTCCG
Source organism: Crocinitomicaceae bacterium (assembly GCA_035445045.1). Taxonomy (GTDB): domain Bacteria; phylum Bacteroidota; class Bacteroidia; order Flavobacteriales_D; family Crocinitomicaceae; genus 40-80. The sequence goes on from DAOMPZ010000068.1 coordinate 5,670, forward strand.
AACGAGTATCATGCGGAATTTCTAAAAACTTTTTACGGAAATTGATAATGCGTTGTTTCACACCATTTTGACCTTTTTCCAACGCAAAAGCATTTTCCAAACCACCGTATTTCGTATAAATATTTTGGAGCGAAAGCAGAAAAAATGACAAATCTTGTGCGTTAAATGTCCGATGAACAAAAGTAAGCGGTTGACCTTCGTAGTTCATCACAAATTCGTGCGGATTTTCATTGAGTAACTGAATGAGTTTTTCGCCACTTTTGATAATCGCTTTTCGGTTTCCCCACGCAATTGTAGCTACCAAAAAACTAACAATTTCGATGTCTTCCTTGTTTTTAAACCGATGTGGCAGTTGAATAGGGTCGTCTTGAATAAAATTCGCTTGGTTGTATTGTAAGTATTTTTCGTCCAAAAAAGACTTTAATTCATTCTTATTCAGCATCTTTCAACAATCTCCCGTCTTTCATCACTAACTTTTTATCCGCCATATTGGCTAAATCTTCATTGTGTGTCACGATGATGAATGCCGTTCCGAATTTTGCACGCAAATCAAAAAATAACTGATGCAATTCTTTCGCATTTTGCGAATCTAAATTCCCCGACGGTTCGTCCGCAAAAACGTATTTCGGCTGATTAATTAAGGCTCTCGCAATCGCTACTCGTTGTTGTTCACCTCCCGAAAGTTCGTTTGGAAAGTGATTTGCTCGGTGCTGGATATTTAAAATACTGAACAATTCTATGGCTTTTTGCTCCGCATTTTCTTTAGAAACGCCTTTGATTAACGCAGGAAGAATCGCATTTTCAAGGGCATTAAATTCGGGTAAAAGTTGATGAAACTGAAAAATAAATCCAATTTCGGAATTTCGGAATTGTGCTAATTTTTTCTCATTTAACTTAAAAACGTCCACCTCATCAAAAAAAACACTTCCTTTTGTTGGTGTTTCCAACGTTCCGATAATTTGTAAAAGTGTGGTTTTTCCTGCTCCTGACGAACCGACAATCGACATAATTTCGCCATTTTGAATGGTAAAATCAACGCCTTTCAGCACTTCCAAAGATTGATACGTTTTGTGAATATCGACAATTTTAATCATGGAATTTAATCGTTTTTAGCGTCGTCTAAATGAAGTGAATGTCCCATTTTGTCACGTTTGGTGCGCATATATTTTTCGTTATGTTTGTTAATTCCGACTTCCAAAGCAATGTTGTCAACGATTTCCAAACCATAACCGATTAGACCTGTGCGTTTTGTCGGGTTGTTGGTCATCAAACGCATTTTATTGACGTTCAAATAATGCAAAATTTGTGCGCCAATGCCGTAATCTCTCAAGTCGGATTTGAAACCCAACTGTAAATTTGCATCAACGGTGTCCAAACCTTGTTCTTGTAGTTTGTACGCTTTGAGTTTATTGGTCAAGCCGATACCACGACCTTCTTGGTTCATGTAAACAATCACGCCTTTTCCTTCCTTTTCAACCAATTCCATGGCTTTGTGCAATTGTGGTCCGCAATCGCAACGACACGAACCGAAAATATCACCCGTAATACAAGATGAGTGAACACGCACCAACACAGGTTCGTCCGTTTCCCACGCTCCTTTCACGAGTGCTAAATGTTCTTGTCCCGAAAGTTTTTCTTTGAACGAATACAGTTGAAAATCACCATGTTCCGTAGGCATTTGCACATTCACAATTTCCTCAATCAAGGAGTCGTGTTCCATGCGGTATTTAATTAACTGTTCAATGGAAATCAGCTTTAAATCATATTTTTTCGCTACGTCCACCAATTGTGGTAAACGAGCCATTGTGCCGTCTTCGTTTAATATTTCGACTAAAATTCCTGCGGGTTTAAACCCTGCCAAACGTGCCAAATCCACCGATGCCTCCGTGTGACCTGTACGTCTTAGAACACCACCGTTTTTTGCTCGCAACGGAAAAATATGCCCTGGACGACCCAAATCGGCAGGTTTGGTATTTTCATCAACTAATGCTTTGATTGTTTTTGAACGGTCTTGAACGGAAATTCCTGTTGTACAGCCATTCCCGATTAAATCAACCGACACGGTAAACTGTGTTTCGTGCAAAACCGTATTGTTTGTAACCATTAAATTTAACTCCAATTCGGCACAACGTTCTTCGGTAAGTGGAGCGCAAATCAACCCACGACCGTGTGTAGCCATGAAATTTATCATTTCGGGTGTTACCGTTTCCGCTGCGGCAATGAAATCACCCTCGTTTTCACGGTCTTCATCATCGACAACAATAATAACTTTTCCTTTTTTGATGTCTTCAATCGCCTCTTCGATGGTGTTTAAAACAATTTCTTTCATTATTTTTTGTTTGAATTACAAAGGTAATGATTTTTTGATATTCTCGAAGGTGGCACAGATTTTAAACGAGGTATCTTCACTCAACAATCTTTACACTCAGCCCTTTTAACGTTTGCCAACCTGCTTTGTCCGTTACTTTGATTACAAAATGATAATCTCCTGTGTCAACATCGGACGGAACATCTATTATTACTGTTGCATCATACGTTTTTAGTCCTGCAGGTATGGTGTAATTTTTCAACAAAACGTATGGATTGACGGCGATTTTATCTGGTTCGTTGTCGCATTCTCCAACTTCAGTGCTGTGGTTGTGGTGGTCAAAATTATTGTGAACATCTATACCAAAAGAACCCAATTCGACATTATCCAAAAAGCGAGCTTTAAACGTAAAATTTTCCCCTCGCTTGACTTCACTACATTGTATCGGAAACGATTCGGCATTTACATCAATCGTTGGTGCTACGGTGTCTTTTTCGGGCTTGCAACTAACGAGCGAAAATACCGCTACAAGTGCTGTTATTCCAATGTACTTTTTCATCTTAATTAATTTTTAAATTCAACATTTTACTTCGTATAAAATTTAGCTGTTTTTTCCCTTGCTCATTTTTTAAAATTAAACGGTACTCTAACGGATAAAACAATATTTCGGCCTTGTTCGGGAAGGTCGATAAGTCTGTAAAAACTCGTGTGATTGAGGTATTTTTGATTAAATAAATTATAGATATTCAAACGAATGTCAATCACATCTTTCTTGGTTTTTACTGATGTTCCAAGGGCAAATCCCCAAACGTGATACCCTTGTGTTTGCTTTTCGGGTGGAACAATTTGATTTTGCGGAGCGGCAATTTTCACATTCAATTTAACAAACGAATTTGTCAAGTGTTTTTGCCAAATCGTTGGGGCATAACTTATTGAAAAAATTCCCGATGCAGGAGGCGTAAACGGTAGCGGATAATATCTTTTCGCTCCCGACAGCTGAACGCCGTACAAATACTCTATACCACTTTCGATTTTTAACTGTTTGAGTGGCGCATAACTTGCTTGAACTTCAAATCCCGTTCTAAAAACTTTGGCTTGCGTGTATTCAAAAATCTGATTTCCAGCACCGTAATACGTGTCATAGTCCGCCGTTGGGTTGAGAAAAATATAGTTGGAAAAATAGTTTACAAAAGGCGTTACACTCATTTTAAATTTTTCCCGACTGAAATTCACACCCAAATCTAACTGATACGATTGTTCGGGCGAAAGTTGGCTGTTTCCTTTTTCATATCGAAAATAATGATAATTTATTCCGTTCGCTGCCAACTCTTTAGCTATTGGCATTCGGAAACTTTTACCCACATTAACCGTAAGCAACCAATCTTTTTTCGTGTAAAGCAATCCTGCTGACCAACTAAAATTATTAAAATTCTTAGAAAAATCGGTAGCTTTTGACAATTTTTCTTTGCTTACAACACCGTTATCGCCCACAACATCGCTTTCAAACCAATCGTTGTGCGAATGAATATGAATTGAACCAACATCGTAACGCAATGCACCCAAAAGTGCAAGTTTATCATTGACAAAAAATTTGTCATACACAAATCCACCGAGGGCAAAACGTTTGTACGCAGGAATGAGAAAGCCCCAACCGCCAATTTTATTTTGTTGATATTCCGAATTTACGCCATAACTCAAACTGTGTTTTTTGATTATCGTTCGGTCGCTAACGTTAAGCGTAACGGCATTTTTATCGTATTGGCGTTCCAAATCAAAAGGCACATTCAAATCTTGCGGAAACGTGGACGGCATATAGCCATGCGCCGTATATTTACTGTGTTCGTTTCTGAAATTACGTTGAAATCCTGCCTCAATTTCCAATTTGTGTTTTCCCAAACTTATTTCAGTCTGATTGCTCACTTTGGTATGGTTGACCTGCTGATAAGGCAACAAAATATCTCTGCTTGAACTATCATAAATTACTTTATCGACATTCATCGGAACAAGTCCGTGTGCATTGGCAAAAAATCCACTTTTATTGAAATTATGGCTTACCGAAAAGATACTTTTCACGTTGGTGCCAACATACCCGAAATTTAAACTGTTATTAAATTCCCTGCCTGCGGTATTTCGTACAAAATTTTTATGCAACCCGACTGCATAGCTGTAAATATAAACCGTATCCGTTGGCACACGGTAATCGGCATAGTTCATATACGTCGAGCGAAGACGGAAAAACCATTTATCGCTTCTACCATACAGATTAAGTGAACCGCCTGCGTGAAGATTGTTGCTTTTCCCGACCAAATCGACACTTCCGCCCAAGGTATTTTTCACTGGAACAGCATTTGATTTGATGTTGATTATACCGCCCAAAGCATCAGAGCCGTACAAAAATGAACTTGGTCCTTTGATGATTTCCAATTTATCAACGTTGTATTGGTCGATTTCAAGTCCGTGGTCTGCGCCCCACTCCTGCCCTTCGTGTTTAATTCCGTTTTCGATAACTGCCACTTGGTTAAATCCCAAACCTCTGATGAGTGGTTTTGCATTGGACGAGCCGATACCAATACTTTTTATCCCTGGTCTTTTTTCAAGCGTTTGCATCAAACTTCCGCCTGTTTCCCTACGAATTTCTTTTGCATCAATTTCAATGGCTGACAAACTTTCAATTCCCCTTCCTATTGGCATTTTAGACGTTACCACCACATCATCTAAAAATTCAGATGTATTTTCTTTTAGCACAAAAGGCTTAGCAAAGACTGTATCTTTTTCCAAAAGAAAAGTAAAAGACACAAAATCTTTGCTGTACGAACCAATTACAAGTGTATGCACAGCTTTAGCGATGCTGTCAAAAGTGAACACGCCTTTTTCGTTGGTAAGTACCAAACTACTGTTTTCTATAACGACTGTAACGCCCTCTAATGGTTTTCCCGTATTATCCGTAACTGTCCCCTGCACTTTAGCATATTGCCCGAAACAAAAATGAGGAACGAAAAACAAAAGTAGGGTTACGACTAAATTTATTTTTATCAAATCTTTCTACTAAAATCGTTTTGAACTAAACACGTATGTTTCCCGAATTATCAGAAACGTGTTTGAATGAAGAAAAACTATTGCTTTTCTATCAATAAAATTTTAAACGAAAGAAGGAGGGCCTTTATTGGGAATAGTTGTTACCTCAAGAAAATGATAACTTTTATATTCCGAAAAATAAGCGGTATAAAACGTCGGTTGAGGTAAACTAATGGTTGGTATTTCAAAAAGCAGTTGTGGCGTAACGGTGTGATTATCACAAAGTAAACATTTTTCTGCGGTTTCGCTGATGTGCTGTTTGTGGTTGTCTTCAACGTCATAATGAATGGCTTCTTGACACGCACTTGCCTCCGAAAAAATAACTGGTTCATCGTGATGATGATGTGTCAGTAACGTAGGTACAATACCGATTACATAAAGCATCAACAACGCTAAACCTGCAAAACTTATATGTTTTTTCGCTTTCAAATGGATTTTGAATGAGGCACAAAGTTACGGAATTAATTCAAAAATCCAAGGTAATCTGAAAATATCCACACTGTCTTTTATCTAACGTCTTTCCTTCTTCTGTCTGAAAAAAACCTATCTTTGCACCCATAAAAAATTCAAGCGATGAAAAGAAACGATATTATTGAGATTGAAATTACCGATTTTGCGTTTGGCGGAAATGGACTTGCGAAAATTCCCACGGAAGACGGTATGTTTGTCGTTTTTGTTGAAAATACGTTCCCAGGGCAAGTTGTCAAAGCTCGTGTGGAAAATAAACGTAAAAAACACGCTGAATGTAAGTTAATTGAAATTTTGAAACGTTCGCCTTTGGAAAAAATGAACGATTTTCAAGAAATTTCGGGCGCACCGTATTTATACGTTCCTGTTGCTGTGCAAGAAGAATATAAATTAAATTCAACGAAAGATATTTACCGCAAACTTGGTCATATTGAAAACGTTAACGAGATTTTTGACGAATTTGTATCCTCACCCCTACACTATCACTACCGCAACAAAATGGAATATAGTTTTTCGTGTATCGAACATGATATTTATACAGGCGAAGAAAAAGATGAGGCTTTTGCCTTGGGTTTCAAACGCCGTGGAACGTGGTGGAAAGTAGAAAATTTAGACAAACCATCGGGGCTTTTTGACGAAGAATTTGAAGCGAAATTAATTCAAATCAGAGATTTTTTAAAACTTTCCGAACTGCCTGCGTGGCATCCGCCGAAAAAAGAAGGTTTTTTCCGTCATATTGTTGTGCGAAAATCATTTTTTCAAAACCAACTTTTAATCAATTTGGTAACGTCTTCCGTTGGTTTGAAACAATTTGATGTCAACGTTTTCGGGGATTTTTTACAACAACTTTTACCCAACCGCATTGCAGGATTTCAACACACCATAAACGATAATGTTGCGGATAGAGCGAAAATTGAAAATGGCGAAAATAAACTTGTTTTCGGCGAGCCAAAAGTGATTGAGGAATTGCTCGGCTTAAAGTTTGAAATCAGCATGGAAAGTTTTTTTCAAACCAATCCCAAAGGCGCAGAAAAACTCTACACCAAAGCATTGAACTACGTTTTTGAAGAAAATGATTTGTCTGAAAAAGTCGTTATGGATTTATTTTGTGGCACAGGAACAATAGGACAAATTTTAGCACAACGCTCTAAAAATGTACGTATTATCGGTGTGGACATTGTAGCCGAAGCTATCGAAGATGCGAAGAAAAATGCCGAGCGCAACAACATTAAAGACATTGAATTTTACGCCGCTGATGTAGGGAAATTTTTGCTGGAATATCCCGAATTTGAAGGTAAAATCGGAACAATCGTTCTCGACCCACCACGAGCAGGAATTGCGCCCAAAACTTTACGCAAAGTCATTCGCTTAGGAGCAGACCGCCTTG
>DAOMPZ010000069.1:0-12891 GCA_035445045.1 Crocinitomicaceae bacterium
TTACTTCCCTGACTTCATTCTGTTGTCTAATTTACACAGCATCTGACAATTTTCGGCTGATGTTTTTCCGCCCTCGTGCCACGGTGTGATGTGGTCGGCTTCCATTTCTGAAAGTTCAAACTGTTGCTGACATTTGACACAAACTCCGTTTTGACGTTCGTAAGCCTCACGCTTTTGATTGTCGGTAAATGCACGAATATTCAAAAACTTTTCCTTTCGGGTTAAAACATATTCGTAAACGCCTTTTTTGCTCGTAACGTCTTCATCTTGCATAAGTTCCGAAATTTCTTGTTCCAATTGGGCTGAATTAAAATTTTGACCATTGAACTCATTGAACAAAAATCCCCAACCGATACCTTTCATCTCTCTGCGGTATTTTGGAAAAACAACTTTTACCCAATTAATGACATTTTGAAAATACAACCAAATTTCGTTGGCGTTTGGGTCGTGTTGGTGGTTTGCCATGTAAACCTCGATGTTTCCCTTTGAAATCCAATCAATTGTAGTTTCCAAAAAATCTTGTCGGATAGGCGAACCCGTCAGATAATCGCTACCAATGGCGTAAGCAGGACAACTGTTTTTGCTGAAATAACGCTTGGCATCGGCAACCCACGAACCCGAATAAACAGCGTTTCTAAGTTCTTGTTCGGTTAGTTTTTCGCCTGCAATGTTAATCGTTTTGAACCATTCCAATTTTTCGCTATCCGTTCCGCTACACACATAAACCATAAGTTTGTAATTCAAAATTTGCTCTTGCGCATCTTTTTGTAAGTTATGAAAATACATAAAATTATGCGCAAAATCGCCATTGACATACTGACAAATTGAAATGGTACGTTGCTGACCGTCAATGACTTCAAAAGTTCCGTCACCACGAACAGCCCAATACATCACGTTGAGCGGATAATCTTTTGTAACGGTATCAATAACCGCCTCACGCTGTTTGTCTTTGTAGATAAATTCACGCTGATACGGCGGACGAATATCTAATTTTCCACCATAGCCGACAACGCCATTTTCGTTGTTGTCCTCAAACCCGTTTGCCAATTCACGAACGGTAATTTCTTTTAATTCAATGTTCATAGTTTTTTGTTTTTGATTAAAATTCTAAAATAAGGGCATTTCCCATTTATGGATAAATCTTTATCATCATCACCTTTTCTGAATTTTACTATTTCAAATTGTTCAGGATTATATTTATCTAAAAATGTGATAGGGACACCCATTGCTCCTGAATAGTCCATAGGAATATCCTTTGTTTTTGAAACTTCAATAGCATTATAATTATCGTATTTTGGATATTCCTCGGGATTATACGTTTTGTACAATATCAAATCTTCGTGACGTTTATTAATATCTAAATTTGTAAACCAATGAACGCCCGAAACTCTAATCATACCTTCTTTTCGGTCAGTTGCGGTGGCGTAATCTTCGTAATGCTGATTGATAAAATGTCCTGCGCCACCACTAAAACCATACCCAAGCCAAATTTTATTCTCTTTGATTAGCTTAAAAATGTCTTTGTACGTTATGGCATTTTGATGTCCAACAATGACAAACTTTTTATCATATTCGATAAGTTGGGCAACGTATTCCCGAAATAATGAAAATGGTGGATTGGTAACGACAATATCCGCTTGTTTTAGTAATTCGATACTTTCTTGGCTGCGAAAATCGCCATCGCCTTGGAGTGGTTTTATTCCAATTTCTTCCGCATCGGGAATGTTGTTACCGTTTTTATCGCCGTTATATTCAAGGTAAATAGCTTGTTCTGATTTATTTTCGCTAAACAAATCACGTTCTTGATTTTTATAACAAGTCGTAATGAGTTTTTTCAACCCAAGTTTTTCAAAATTGTATGAGAAATAATGAAAGAAATTACTTATGCGTGGGTCGTCACAATTACAGTAAACGACTTTGTCTTTAAAGTGTTCTTTATAATGTTTGAGTTCTTTTTCAACGTCTGAAAGTTGTGTGTAAAACTCATCTTTCTTGTTGTTTTTTGCTTGATGTAAATTTGAATTTGCTGAAGTTTTTGCCATAATTTAAGAGTTTAGGCTTAAAACTCTTAATCGGCAAGCAAATAAAAAAGGGCGAAACTGCTGTTTTACTTACTTTACACTAAGGCATCGCCAAACGCCCGTTAAACAAGTTAAGTACAAACAAAACAGTTCACGCCCAGAGAGCGTGAACCTTTGCTGACTTATTCTCGTTTAACTTTAAAATTTGGCGATTTTTAGTGTAGAGAATAAGAGCTAAAAGCTCAATATTTTAATATTTTAAATTTTTCTTTTTTTTAATTCATTAATGTATTTTTGTTTGGGTGTAAAAGTAAGGAATTTTTTCAAGTTAAGCGTTTTGAGTGCAGAGTTAAGATTTTGGACGGATTTTAATCCGTCCGAAGAAAATGAATCGTCTTAACGGCACAACCTTGTCTTTTCGTCTAAAAAACCTACCTTTGAACTTCAAAATTAAAAACCGATGAAATTACTTGTTTTCATAGTATTGAGTTTAAGTTTAATTGCTTGTCATTCAAACAAAACGAAAGAAATCGTTTGCAGCGAACACGAAAAAGAATTGATTGCCTTGTTGGACAGCATTGGCGGTTTGGACAAGGATAAATTGGTCGAAAAAATACTGCTCGAACCCGATTCTGTGCTAAATAGCCAAACGGATTTAAACATTACCCTATCCGACAAAGATTTTGAGTTGCTGAAAAAAGCCGTGGCGAAAAAACAAATTTCAACAGCCGATGCCGTGCGTATTTTTCCCGATTTCAAAAGACCTAAAAACTTTTTAGAAGAAGAAAATTTCATTGAATTATACTCGTTCGATGAAGATACAACCACATTTCAGCAGTTTGCAATTATCTTAAATGATTTTGGAATGACGGAAAATGAAATTTATTTCTTTCAAGGAAAAAAGCTGATTGCAAAACATCATGTTGACTATCGCTACACCTTGCATTTGGAACATTTTAAAGATGAAAATGGCAAAACGGTTATTTATTACCCTGTGAATTTCATGAGTGGAACAGACATTTGGTGGTTTCAGAGTAATTTTTATCGCTATGAAAATGAAAAACTTACACCTGTTTTAACAGAACTTAGCATTAGTAATTTTGTTCCTTCGTTCAGTATTCGTTCGTTTGAATTAGAAGCGCAAGTTGTCAATACCAATCCACTGAAAATGAAATTTATCTATCATTCCAAATTCGACTACAAAACCGAATGGAAAAAGTTTGTTTCAAGTTTAACAACCGTCACCTACAAACTTGACAATCAAACGAGTAAATACGTTGCTGATTTTTCAAATACTGATTTCGACAAATACAAACTTTTGAGTTTTAGTTTGGCAGATAATGATTTGCTCTTTGTAAGTGCGTATCATGTTGAATTAAAAGAATGGTTAACAGGAAAAGACCCGATTAAGCGAGAAGTTATTTTTGATTTTTTGAAGGAATTGAGGAAAAGAATTAACGAAAATAGTTAAGATTTAAGAGTGTAGAGTTCAGATATAAGACGGAATTAAAACCGTCGTAACGTCATAATGTCCTAAAGTCATAACATCAATTTTTCGCCCCAATCAACTGCATAAAATAAGCAAATTGTGATTGGTTAGAATTCGTGTGTAATGCCGATTTGATAAATTTCTTTTCGTTTTTGGTTAAATGCCACGAGAGCGAAATGCGTGTTTTTTGAGATTCTTTGAGGTCAAAACACACCAAATCAATTGGGAAATCAAGACAAGTGTGTAAAAATTCTGTCATTTCGTCTATGTCGTAATCTTGCGTTTTCATGATGTTTTTGACCGTCACGTTAAACGGTGTCAGAATTTTATCAATCAACGAAAAACGTCTTGTATGCTCGTCAACAAGCTGTTTTTTGGTATCTCGAATTTGAACGATGATAACACCGCTCGTATTTTCTTTTATCCAATTTTGGAGTTTAAAAAGATATTCTAACGTTACTTTTGCGCCGTAATTATCACGTAATCCTGCGTCCATCACTTCCACTTCGGGCGAAGTTGGCAAGGTTGTCATCGGTAAAATCATAGGAAATGTCGCATTCATACGCAAAACGGTGCTAAAACGTGTATTTCCAACATTGTTCTTTCTGAAAAATGTCTGATAATCAATCGTTTCATACGATTTTGTAGCATTCGGAATACTTGCATTATTGGTCAGATAATTCAACGATTGCGAACTTATCAGCAAACGTCGTCCGTCATTGGCAATCGTTGGCGAAAAAATCATCAGCGGAATCGTTGCCGACTGTTCATATTGACCATAATACGATAAAGGGTGTTCAAAAATATTGCCTGTATTTTTATTCAGTTGATATTCAAAAGCATAACCTCTATCTTTAGAATATTTTTGTTCGTTATACGTGAATTTTGAAAAGCGAAAAAACAAATCATTTACCGATGCCGACAAAGACAACGTATTGAGCAAATCACTTGAAATATTTTTGCTAAACGCTGGGTAATTCCACGAAAAATCAGGATTTATCGCTTTTTCCAACAACAAGGAACGGTAATACGCTGCGCCAATCATTCCGCCCGATGCGCCCGTAATCATCTGCAAATTTTGATTGTAGCGATTGTCCGAAATACTGTCTAAATAATTCATCACTTCAAAAACCCACATCGAGCTGCGCAAACCACCACCCGAAGTCATCGTGATAATCAATTTTGGCTTTTTTTCGTTCGTTTTTGCTTTCCAATTGGCTAAAATTAATGCTGCATTCTCAAGCGATTTACGATTTTTTAGCGTGTCTTCGGCATTGTATTTTATGCTTTTCCACGAGTAATGCCTCAAATTTTTTGTTTCATAATTTACACCGTAAATGTATGTGTCATAACGAAAAATGGCAGATTTCCCCGACAAAATATTCAAACTAAAAAAGATGATGATAATAATCGGATATGCCCAATTTCCGAACCACGAAACCAAAATTGAAAACATCATCAAAATAACGGTCATCAACAAGATAATACTCATTCCTGCAGGAAGTTGCAACAGCGGAATTTCTTTAAAAAGTCCCAACAAGAAAAACGCAATTAAAGTCACAATTTCAAAAAGTGTCGCATTCAGGTAGTTTTGCGAAAACACTTTATTCATCATCAATTTATCATAATGACTAACCGAACGACTCAATTTTACCGAAAAAAGCGTGTTAAAATAAATGTAGCGTTTTTTGTCCTGCGAAGTTGTAGGTTGCCATTTTTCCTCTTTGTGAAAATACGATCCTATTGGTTCTTCTCCCGAAATTCCCGATTTGTCACCTGTCAATTTTCCGTAGTCTTTATTAGTCGGAAAAAAATACAAAAACGACAAAAATAAATACGCCAAAAAACCGAACAAAAAGGAAACATCAAACAGAAAAATATTCCAAGGCGATGCCATTTCTTCCTTGTATTGAAAAATCGAAACTTTAACAATATAATACACACAAAAAACGAGTGTAAGCGCAGAATTATTGATGAAAAATTTATTGAAAGGACGTGACAAAGTCGATACAAACGGATAGACTTTACCCATGATTTTGTAGCTGTAAATGTTAAACGCTATCGTAAAACCACCAAAGCCAATGCCCATAAATAAAAACGAAACCCAACTTACAGTTCCGTTATATTCGGGCGATAAAAAAAGATACGGAACACCGTAATTCGAAGCGATACTACCCGAAACAATTCCGAACAAAATAAACCAATACACATACGCAATGATGTTGTATTTGAAATGCGCCAAAACAAGGCGTAATGGAAAAAAAGCATCTAAAAATTTCCAAATTTTTTCCATTTTTCCGTTGTGTTAGTTGGTTCTTTTTTGATTTTGTTTGATAAAGTCGGACACAAAATATCCCAAAGTTTTGCCAACAAGGTATTTTATTTTGTCAATCGGTGCGGCTTCGGGCAAATGCAAATATTGAACGTTTGCACTATCCGCCATTTTGGAAATATATTTTCGGGCTTGATGAACCGAAATTCCACTTGGTGTAACGGCACTTGTCGGCATATTTTCAATCGCATCTAAGTCTAAATCAACACCATAAACATCTTCGTTGACCGACGTAAAAAACCATTCTAAATCGTCCGAATAGCTACGACCTTGCACGTAATCGTCAAAAAATGAATACACGCAATTATGCGCTTTGAGTTCGTCCAAAATATACTGCGAATTATACGATTGATGCAACCCTACAATATGATATTTCTTTAAAAATCCTGCTTGCAACGCATACGAAAATGGGTTTCCACTGTGACGACCTTCCAACGGTCGCATATCTGCGTGAGGGTCGTTATTGATAACATTTATCGGTTTTTTGTTGCGAAGTGATGCCCATTTTATAAGTGGAAAAGCGTTGTTATGACCGCCACCAATCACAATCGGAATAGCTCCCACAGGTAGATTTTCCTCCAACAATTGATATACAAAATCGTCTAATTCAGCAACCATTAAACGTGAAGTTTCTACGCTCGAATGGCTATACATCTGATTAATTTGTCCCAAAACACAAACGTTATGACCATTTAAAAATTCATTCGATTGAATGTTTAAGAAATAATCCAAGAAAATATCAAATGCGCCCAAACTACCAGCTTTTCCGTGGTTTGCTTGCGGTCCAATATCTTCGTTTATGCCCAGCAGAAAATATTTTGCGTTCAAGTCGTCAAAGCATTTTACGTTTTCGCCCAACTTCTCCTCGCCTGCTCTTTTCACCGTTTTATTTTCCAATACCGAACGTGTAAAAGGCACAAATTCAAATCGTTTAGTGCTGCTTTCCATAATCTCATCATTAAATCGACAGTTAAGGTATGAATTATTTTTGGAATAGCGGTGTTTTTGAAAAAAAAAAAAAATTGTATTCTTTTTTTTCGGCGGGGATTAAAATAACTTCGTTGAGGGCTTTGCCGTTCCCTGCCGAATTGACATCGGCCGTCCCGATGAGAGTTGTACGTGTAATACAAGTTAGTAAGCACGACCGATGTTTAGCGGTAGGGGCTTCAACCCCTACCGTCGAAAAAATCAATGCGACCGTCCCGTCTTCGAGCAATATTTCACGATACTCGAAAATTTATTTTATCAGAATTACTTCACACGTGCTTTTAATTCGCTCAAATCGTTTTTGATAGCTAAAATTGTGGCGTGTAAGTTCGTGTCATCGAGTTTTACATTGGGTAATTCGGGCGAAATATAATTAACAAACTTCCATAATTCAATCACCTCATTTACAGTGACAAAATACGGCTCATAGAAAGTATTAGTTGAAATAAGTTGAAACGATTGATTACTATCCAAATGATTGTTTACTATTTTAAATACGATTCCGTCTTCTCGTGTCACCACAATACAAGGTGTGCCGTTTTTAATCGTGCGCCAATTTTGAATAAACTCCGCAACGACATACGAACCTTCCGTTACAGGTGGCATCGAATCGCCTTTGATTGGAAAAGAACGGTATTTTCTATCTTTCGATAAAAAAGGAAGTGAAAATGTCGGCAAAACTTTCAAATATTCGGGGTCAGCATAACCACTCACGTAACCTGCTTGCGCTTTGTGTGACACCAATTCGATTAAATCATCATTCTCACTATCAACGGTTTGGGTTAATATTCTAATTTTTTTACCCTCAACATCAACTTGTTGACTGCAACAGAAATTTCGCCACTCATCTTCCGATAATTTGGAAAAATCCGTTTTCAACAACACATCGCACGTGATTCTATAATAATCACAAATAAGCAACAAGGTTTGCAAATTTGGATCTGCTACTCCATTCTCGTAACCGCTGTAACTTGAACGTGTTAACCCAAACAAACCTGCCAATTCTTCTTGTGATTTCCCTGTCGATTTTCTTAAAAATTTTAAATTACCTGCTAAATTCATGATTATTTTTTCATCAAATTACGACGTAAATATAATCATTTTTCTAAATATAACACTTTTAATTTTTAGCTTAAAGCAAAAATAACACTGCTATAATCAAATATTTATATAACTTTGTAACAAATTAAAAAAAAGAAAAGTTATGGCAAGTAAGCGATTAATTAAAAAGAATTTGAACAATATGATTTTTGAAGTTGTTGAAGAATCATTTGACGTTCAATACTTTGACGCATCTAAAAAAGACAAAGCAGATGCGTTAATCACAGAAGCTGTTGATTACAGAAACGATATGATTGAAAAAATCAATGTAGCGAAAAATAATAAAGATTTTGCTCCGATTGTGGCGAGTTTAGATGATAAGGTTGATTATTTTATCAATAAACTAAACGAACTATAGTTTAAAATGTCCAAAAAGTGGCAAACTTCTTCGTTGTTTTCGAAATTCGGTCTCAGTCACATACTTTAGTATGCTCCTTCGCCCTCATTCTCAACGCCTTGAATTTTATCCATTTTTGAACATTTTAAAAGAATTTAAGCTGTTTGGATTTTTTTCAAACAGCTTTTTTGTTTCTTGAAGTTACTATCTACACTCGCAACTAATTGCGTTACATATTTTAACTCTGCACTCTCAACTCTTCACTAAATATTTAGGAATTAACTTCACCGCATCTTTATCTTTGCTATTCATTTTCTTTTTGATTGCTCGGAAAATAAAATAACTTCCAATTCCTGTTCCGACACCAATTAAGCCAACACCTGCGGTATTTACGTAGTGTTTTCGTCCGTTTTGATTACTTGCAAGTCCAACGATTGGCGCAATAATCAAGGTTGTAAATGCTGATGCGGCGGTCAATCCAAGACTTGTTTTCATTCCCAAGGAAGAAAGCGGTTGATGAATGTATTGAATATCTCTTTTTTGAATTTCCATACTTGATTTTCCATTGAAAAATTCAAATTCTCGCTGTGTGGAATTTCGTTTGGTTAGATTTTTTTTGAACACATAAAGCGGTTGAACAAAAACGCTCGTGTCCGTGATTTTGGTTATTCTGCCGTCATACATTTGTTTTTGGTAGTGGAAATAATCCGAATAACTGCGATTGACGTTGCGAAAGGTAACATAAGCCGTAGCGTATTTCTTTTGAATGGTGTCATTGCCTTTGATACTCCAATATTTTTCTAAATCAAGTGTTTTGTTTTTCAAGGCTTGTTCGTGTTGATACGCAAGAAGTTCTTCTTCAAAACTACCGTTGTAATTTTCTCGTTTAAAGCGTTTTAGTTGTTCAATATTAGACACATTCTCTTTCCACGAAAGGAAATGTTCATTAGTAAAATAAATCGCAATTTCCTTATAGATTGTTTTAATATTAACATCTTTCTGAAAACGATCTTGATTGGCGAACAACACAAGGGACAAACTGTCTTTTGAAAACAACCATTGTCCTTTGATTTCTTGCTTTAAAATTGCCTTGTCGTGATATATTGAAATTGTGTGTGAGAATGAAAAATCATCATTCAAGGTTAATATTTCTTTGTTCCATTCGTTGGCATAATAAAGCGTTCCGCTGATTTCTGTTCCTTGTAAAACCCAATTTCCTAAAAGAATTTTTGGATTAATTTGGCTCAAACCAATCGTGTAAAACCCGATGATTGCTAATGTTGTAATAAATTTATTTTTCATTTTTTTTATTCTGTTTTTTACAGGGGTTAAAACCGCCTATTGAAATTCATCTTATATATTATGCAGGGGTTAAAACCACCTGCCTATTGAAATTCCGTATTATGTCTTAACTCTACACTCTTAATTCTTAACTTTAAATCTATATCCTCCTGTTATTCTAACGCTAAACAACGGATTTCCATATACTAATTTATGAAAATTTATCTGTGTATAATCTAATTCACCACCTAACATGATAAACCAATCTTCGGGATTGTATCCGATGTTTATTTTGGTGTCAATACGAGGCGAAATGCCTAAAAAATGACGTGTGTATTCGCCTATCGTGTAGTATTTTTGTTGAATGGAAACGCCCACGCCTGCCACGCCCGAAAATTGCCAATTTTTAATGCGATTGACGTACGCAAAACCAGGTACTAAACCAATTTCAAACGCACCAATACGATTCGCACGGTCTTTATCATACACGTTTTCTGTGAAATAATCGGGAATGATCATCTGTCCCTTTTGATACACTTCTTTGTAATCAATGCTTGCTTTTCCGTACCATGACGCTACTTTCGTATTGAAATTTCCCGATTTGCCAAAAGCCGAATTGAGCGAAAAATCGGAATTGAAGAAATAATACGTCGAAATGGCAACACTACTCGTTCGGATTTTGGGGTAAACAATGGTTTTTTCGGTAAAATTTGGGATTTTTTTATCTGCAAAAATGAGTGCATATCCTCGAAATTGCAACAAATCTATTTCGGTATAAGTTTGTTTAAATGGAAATCCTGCGTGAATTTTAAAATACGATGTCTTGCCATAGCGGTCGGTATTTTCGATGTTAGGCGCAACCATGTAACTCAAACGCAGCGAAAACCATTTGTACGAACCTCCGATTCCGAGTGTAATTCCATGATTGATACGATACGACAAACTACGTGTGAGGTTATTGGTATCTTTAAAACTCATAAAAAATGGCGACGAGATAAAGCCTAAATCACTGTATAACACAAGTCTATCTTTGTAAAGCGTGTATTTGTCAAGTGTGTCTTTTTGTTCAAGCAACGGCTTTTTCGTTTGAGCATTTACGCTAACTGCCGAAAAAAACACGAAAAACATAAGAAAAACCGTAAACTTCAATTTTGGAACACCATTTGCTATTCAGGCTACGAAATTATAAAAAACAACCTTGGAAATGAAATTAAAATGCAGACAATTTCATGTTTAGTAAGAAAGAACGTAATAAAATGTAACCTTTATCGTTTTTTTACTTATAAACAAAAATAAAGACTGCAAACTTTATTTTTAAACCAAAGTGTTCTAAAACCAAAACGATTATGAGAGTTAGTGGAATCTATCATCAAACAGACATTCAGCAGCTGAATGAACTGGAAGTGGTACAGCAGGCTAAAAACGACCCAACGAAGTTTGAGCCACTTTACCGTAAGTATCACAATCAAATCTATCGCTATGTTTATCATCGCATAGATGATGAATGCTTGGCAGCAGACATCACATCTCAAGTGTTTTTAAAAGCACTTAACAATCTTCACCGTTATGAGTATCGGGGTGTTCCGTTTGCATCATGGCTGTATCGCATCGCAAAAAGCGAAGTTTATCAGTCTTATCGCAACGACAAATCAAACAAAGTCGTGAATATCGACCTTGCAAACATCTCGTCACTTATGGACGAAATGGAAGATGAAACGTTCAAAGACGAAAAAATTGCGCACATTATCAAGCAATTAAAAACGTTGAAAGAACACGAACTTGCAATGATTGAAATGCGGTTTTTTGAAAAACGGTCGTTTAAAGAAATTGGCGAAATTCTTTTCATCACCGAGAATAACGCTAAAGTAAAATGCTTTAGAATTATCGAAAAACTCAAAAAAGCCGTGTAAACTGATTAGCCTTGCTGTCGAAAGATAGTGAGGCTTTTGTAATTTTAAAAACAATATGAAATTTATAAACATTCAACTATCTGCGTTACGCCAAAAATTTAAAATGCTCATTTACAAGCGTAAACTCCGCTTTTAAATTTTTGACAAGTCTTGATATTTGAACTTTATAAATCCCAAAAAACCTTTTAATAACAACCTTATGAAAAAAACAATATTTACAGAAAAACGAAAATTGACAACAGAAGAAGTAACCGCCAAAATGGATTTTCAAACGGTGATGAAACTTTTTTACGAAGGACAAAAACAGCCCGAAAAGCTATTTGACTCTGCACCAATGGAAGATTTTGAGCAAATTGCGTTTAAATGCACCATGGTTTTAACCAACGGCGAATTGATAGACGAAGTTCAGTTTTTGGCGCATTCAGCGAATTGAAGGCAAAAGGACATAGTTTTCAAAATTCATTGTTCTTCAACAAAAACAACAGGCGTATTTTTGGACGAAAACAATACATTGTTGATAAGTGAATAATAGCAAAAAATGTAACATGCGTATACTACAAATAGCGATAAGAACAGTAAAACATTTCGTTTTTTTAGAAGTATATAAATAACGTCCAACAACAATACAAAAACCAATAATAGCATAAACATTATCATACTTCCTTTATTTTTGTTGAGGAAGAATAAAAGAAACAAAAATGCACTGATTAACAGTACGATACTTGCTCTTATTAGAATGTGTTTTTTCACTTATTCCGCAGAATTTTCCTCTTCCTCTTTTTGTTTACGTGCTTTGCGCTTGTAATTTCCTTCGGTTAGCGATGCTAAAATATAACCGCAAAGCATTGCGCCCAAAATCAACATCGTCAACGGAATGTTTACGGTTGTAAAAATTAAACTGAACGGAATTGTTACCCAATTTGCAATCGCAAAAACGATAATTAATACCAAACCGATAATTCCCAAAATGAATTTGGTTTTCTGCATCGGCGATTTACGTTCCCAAAAATCTGACATCGTGTTTTGTTTTTAATGTGATAAAAGTACGAAAAATATTAAACTCCTAACCTCCTTGATTTTTCCGTAGTACAAACCAAATTCCATAAAGCTCGTGCGCCAACGTTAGCATTCCAGTCGCCGTCTTCTTCGGGTGCAACTTCATTGAGGTCAAAACCAATAATTTTTTTACCTTTTTCAACTAATTTAAAGAAAAGATACGCAATTTCACTCAACTCAAAACCTCCTGCAACAGGTGTTCCCGTATTAGGACAAAGATACGGTTTTAAGCCGTCTATGTCGAATGAAATATATACATTATCAGAAAGTTCGTCTAAAATTTCGTCCACAATCGCTGACCACGTTTTGCCCTCATATTGCATTTCTTTGATGTCCCAATCGAAAAACGTTTTAATTTTTCCATTGCTTGCGTTGAT
>DAOMPZ010000070.1:0-12584 GCA_035445045.1 Crocinitomicaceae bacterium
TTGTTGATCACGTGCCAACGGTTACATTTGACCCTTTGGCAGACATTTGTAATAAAGGGCAAACTGTTCCTTTAGTGGGTTCGCCAGCACCAACAGCAGGACAATCGGGTGTTTTTTCGGGAACAGGTGTAAGTGGCAGTAATTTTAGCGCAGCGACTTCGGGTGACGGTTCATTTACCTTAACGTATTCTTTTAAAGACGAAAACGGTTGTGCTAACTCCGCAACTTCTTCGATTAACGTTTATCCGCAACCTGTTGCATCTATTTCGGGTGTTGACGCAAATTATTGTTTGTCTGATTTGATTATCACACCAAACGTTTCGCCTGCAGGCGGAGTTTTATCTGGTCCAGGTGTTTCAAACGGTCAGTTTAGCATCGCAGCAGCAGGAGTTGGAACACACACGTTAAAATATGTTGTGGTAACACCACACGGTTGTGCAGATTCTACACAAGTTACCGTAACGATTTCGTCCAATCCAACAGCAAGTTTTACACTGCAACCTGATATTTGTGCAATGGCTGCTCCAATTCAACTTTCAGGAAGTCCTGCAGGTGGAATTTTCACCGTTAATGGACAACAAATAACAGAATTCGATCCAACATCTTACACGTTAGGACAATATACAATCACGTATTCTGTTGCTGACCCAATTAATCCACAATGTAAATCAACAGCAACAAATACAATTAATGTCGTTGACGGTTTACCAATTTCATCAAATATCCCTGATTATTTCTGTTTTGGTTCAAGTGATTTCAATATTGTTATGACTCCTGCAGGTGGTCAATTGACAGCAAACCCTAGCGATATATTAGTTGGCGACCAACTGATAATTTCTTCCGCAACGGACGGGACGTATTCTGTTTCGTATGAATACACAACGCCCGAAGGCTGTCACAGTACGTACGACAAAACCTTTACTGTGGGTAAAGAATTAAAATTAAAATACGATTTTGCACAAGATTGTTTCCAAAACGTGACCTTGACGGCAAAACCAATCGTTGGTAATTTTGTTCAATACACATGGGTAATGGACAACACGACACAAATCGGTTCGGGTAATCCTTTCACGGGTTACATTGAGCAATACGGTGAACATGAATTTACCGTAGAGGCAATAGACAATCATGGCTGTACAGCTACATATTCGCACAAAGATTCTGTAGCGGAAGGCGTAAAAGCAGGAATGTTCCAAATACCAAATGTTGTTACAGCAAACGGCGACGGCGTAAACGATATTATTTTCATGCCAATGATGGATAATGATTGTATTAATTATGAGGTGTTGATTTTAAACCGTTGGGGGAATTTGGTTTACAAAGCAAACAAGGGAAATCCAACTTTTGGAGGTAAAGATATGAATGGAAAAGCATTATCAGACGGCGTTTATTTCTACAAAGTTGTATCGGAAAGTTTTGATTGCGACTCTGATGAGTATAAGCCTGTTTGTTATGGTTTTATAACGGTAATTTCTAAATAATAATTAAATATATAAGATTATGAATTTAAAAAAACAAATCCTAACTTTACTTGTGGTCTCATTACTTGGCTTTTCGGTTAATGCCCAAAATTCGAGTAATACGATAAATCTCAATATAAGAGGATATTTTGTTGAGAAAGCACTTGAAGAAGGAAAAAAAATTATTGATAAACACAGTTTTCAACATTATCTTTCAAATAACTATGAAAAATATAAGACTATACTTACCGCTTCAATAGAAAAAAAGTATGATAAAAATTCTATCAAAAACATAGATGTTTATACAATGCTATGTCAAGAATTAGATGTTGTAGCGAAGCAAGCGGTGTTAGATTTTGAAAAAAACCCAAATAGTCAGTCTAACAATACTAAAGGTTCAAGCAACGATGATTTCGCGCCAAAAGGACCTAATGAACCGTGTACCAACTCAAATTTTGAAACAGGTAATTTCACAGGCTGGGATTTAGAAAAAGGTACTGTTACCAACCAACCATTTGGTGTTCAAAATATGTCGACGACAACTGCTGGAGCACAGCATACGATTGTAACGGGCGGATTTGACCCAAATGTTCCTAATAATGCTCTGCCTCAACTTTACCCTGGGGGAGGAACTTCTTCAGTATTATTAGGAGATCTAAAAGAAGGCTATGATGCAGCAAGTTTAAAACATACGTTTAAAGTAGATGCTAACAGTACTTCTTTTATGTATCATTATGCAATTATTATGGAAGATGCAGGACATACACCGGGAGAACAACCTTTTTTTAAAGTAAATATGTATAATGAGTCAGGACAAAGTTTAACGTGTGGTGAATACAGCGTGATAGCTGGACCAAGTGGCGATCCTGGATTTGTATCGTTTCAAATGACTATCCCACCAATACTCCCTTTTCTTCCCTCAACACAGTCACAAGCCTATTATTTACCTTGGAGAACTACATTTATTCCTTTAGAGAATTACATTGGACAAAATATTACTCTCGAATTTATTGTTGGAGATTGCTCACAAGGAGGGCATCGTGGTTATGCCTATATTGATGCCGATTGTTCAGCATTGACACTTACAAAATCAGCAGACGCCTCTTGTGATGGTGCACCTATTGTTATGAATGCACCTGCGGGAGCAGCATCTTACACATGGACAGTTCCTACTGGCGCAACAAATCCAGGTAACGTTGCATCATTTAGCACAGCAGTAACAGGACCTTATTCAGTTACGGTAACACCCGTTTCAGGTTCAGGTTGTTCGATAGTTTTGCACGACACAATAAATGGTTCATCAGACCACCCTGTCGCAGACTTTACTGTTCAACCTACTAATATTTGTGTTGGTGGTAGTGTCACCGTTCAAGATTTATCACACGTTGTCGGTACATCAAGTATTACAAGTTGGGCATGGGATTTTAATGGCGACGGAACAACTGATAATACAACACAGACACCACCGCCTTATGTATTTAACAGCGCAGGAACATACAATATTAAATTAACAGTTGGTAATAACGGTTGTACAGACACTAAAACGATTCCTGTCATAGTAAGTGCAGGAGTGACAGCAACGTGGACACCTCCAAATCCGTTGTGTGCCAATGCAGGTGTCATTAACTTAAATGATTTGATTACGGGAACACCAGGAGGAACTTGGAGCGGAACAGGTGTTTCGGGAAATACCTACAATCCTGCTGCAGGAACATCAGATATTACATATAGCGTATCTTCTGCTGTTTGTGATGCGAATGAAACACACACGATTACCGTTTCGCCACTACCTGTTATTGATTTCTCCATACAACCCGATGTTTGTGCTATGGCGCAACCAGTTCCTTTAAATGCAACGCCTGCTGGTGGTACGTTTACGGTTAATGGACAACAAATAACAGAATTTGATCCAACATCTTATACCTTGGGACAATACAATGTAACATATACAGTTGCTGATCCCACTAATCCGCAATGTATTGCAACGGCATCAAGTCCAATTAACGTAGTGGACGGCTTACCTATTACGTCTAACATTCCGAATTATTTTTGCTTTGGAGCAAGTGATTTCACAGTGACGATGAACCCTGCTGGCGGGATATTAACAGCTGACTCAACTTGGATTGTCAGTGGTGATGAGCTATTAATTTATAATGCCCCAACAGGAGACTATACAGTTTTTTATGAATACACAAGTCCTGAAGGGTGTAAAAGTTCTTATCAAAAGACGTTTACCGTTGGTAAAGAGTTAAAAGTAAGCTATGAGTTTGCACAAGATTGTTACCAAAATGTGACGTTGACGGCAAATCCTATTGTTGGTAATTTTGTTCAATACACATGGATAATAGACAATACTACACAAATAGGTACAGGAAATCCTTTTACAGGTTATGTTGAGCAATTTGGCGAACATGAGTTTACCGTAGAGGCAATAGACAACTATGGCTGTATGGCAACTTATTCGCACAAAGATTCTGTTGCAGAAGGTGTTAAAGCAGGTATGTTCCAAATACCAAATGTAATTACAGCAAACGGTGACGGAATTAACGACGTTATTTTTATGCCTATGATGGATAACGATTGTATCAATTATGAAGTGTTGATTTTAAATCGTTGGGGGAATTTAGTTTACAAGGCGGATAAGTCAAACCCTACATTTGGAGGTAAAGACCTCAATGGAAAAGCATTAACAGATGGTGTTTATTTTTACAAAGTTGTATCAGATAGTTTTGATTGCGAGTCTGATGAATACAAGCCTATCTGTTATGGATTTATTACGATTGTAACAAAAAAATAAAAATATTTTGAAAACGCTAAAAATTTAACAGCGAGCTTTGAAATACGTTTACTAATTGTAAATGAGCTTGTTAAGATACTTTCTTTTAATTTTTTAGCATTTTTCTTATGATAAACATAAAATAAATAACAACTTTTTTGTGTTTCTGTCGTAAAAACACATTAAATTTGAAATTGGAATAAAAAATAAAACAGCTATGAATAAAATTACTTCTGCTTTAGCAATTATCTTTATTTGTTTCGCAACATTAAATTTACAAGCGCAAACACATTCGCACGGACACAGTGAGGAATTAGAAATAAAGGAACATCTTTTTGTAAAAGTTCGACCTGCCTCGGAGGCATCGGCGAAATATAAATGGTTGGAAGATTATTTTTTGGACAACTATGAAAAATATGTGTCACAAGTTCAAGTTATCTTGAAAAACAAACCGAATTACTCGGACAATGATTTTCATATTGCGATAGACAATGTATTTCCTACCGTTGTCAAAGATTTTGAGCGTGACGCAACTGTTTATAACACCGAAAAAGAAAAACAGACAAAGGGCAATAACGATGGATTTAAACCAAAAGGAGCAGGTGATCCTTGTACGAATGCTGGTTTTGAAACAGGAGATTTCACAGGTTGGGAACTTTTTGCGGGTAAAAAAATAAATGCACCGTATGGCTACAATAGCATGGTTGCTGTTGCAGCAGGAACGCAACACAAAGTATTCTCTTCGGGAAATGACCCTAACGTTGCCGCTTTGCCAAAAGTCAAACCAGGTGGCGGAACATATTCAGCTTTGTTGGGAGATTACGCTACAGGTTCTAAAGCAGCGAGTATGAAACAAACCTTTTTAGTTGATGCCAACAGCACATCTTATACATACAGCTACGCTTTGGTAATGGAAGACCCTGGTCACTCCTTGGGTGAGCAACCTTTTTTCAAAGTCAATATGTATGACGCATCAGGGAATAATATTAATTGCGCCGCTTACTCCGTAATTGCAGGACCAAGTGGCGACCCTGGCTTTTTGCCTTATGGAGGAAGTGTTTTTAGTGCGCCAAAAGGATATTATCTACCCTGGCGAACAACGTTTATTCCATTAGATGATTATGTTGGTCAAAATGTTACAATCGAATTTGTTACAGGCGACTGCTCGCAAAGTGGTCACTTTGGTTATGCGTATATTGACACTGATTGTTCAGCATTAAACGTTGAAAAATCAAGTGATTTTATCTGTAATGGAGACGCAGTTACCTTGACGGCTCCTCCAGGAGCAGCAGGCTATCTTTGGAGTCCAGGAGGACAAACAACGCAGTCTATAACAACGACAACACCAGGCAGTTATAGCGTAACCATAACTCCTGTAACAGGCTCGGCTTGTTCAGCAGTAATTCCTATACAAGTTGACGGTTCATTAGACCACCCTGTGGCTGATTTCACGGTTGCACCTACGGCTATTTGTATCGGAGGAAGTGTAACAATTACAGATGCCTCTTATGTACAAGGTTCGTCAAGTATTGACAAGTGGGAATGGGATTTAAACGGTGACGGAACAATTGACACAACCGCTACCAGTCCAGGCGAAACAACTTATAACACAGCAGGTACATACAATGTAAAATTAACCATTACCAACAATGGTTGTACGGATACAAAAACAATTGCTATAAACGTCAATCAAGGTCCTGATGCAACATGGACACCGCCACCACCAATGTGTGTTGATGCTGCGCCTGTCAACCTGAACAGTTTAGTTACAGGAACAGCAGGCGGAACGTGGAGTGGAACAGGTGTCACAGGAGCGTTCTTCTATCCTTCGGCAGGAACACAAACCATAACTTATACGGTTCAAGATGCAACATGCCTGCGAGATGAAAGCCATGAAATTACCGTTATTCCACTTCCAGACGTAGTATTTAACATTCCAAGTGAAATCTGTTTGAAAGGTGCGCCAATAACATTAGCAGCAACGCCTGCGAATGGAGTTTTCACATACAACGGACAACAAGTTACTACATTTGACCCACAAGCGAACGGATTGGGAGAATTTACTATCACGTATGCTGTTGGCGACCCAAGTTATCCACAATGTATGACGACAGTAGCAAATACGATTAAAGTTATTGACGGATTCCCAATTTCTGCAGATATTCCTAACTATTTCTGTTACGGTAGCGATGACTATACAATTGCTATAACTCCTACAGGTGGAACATTTTCAGGTGCATTAAACAATGATAATATCTTAACTGTTTCGACTGCAAGTGCGGGTAATTATTCTCTCGGATATACATACACAAGCCCTGAAGGCTGTACGGGAACGTTCTCGCACAATTTTACAGTAGGGCCAAATTTGAAAGCTGAATTTACCATGGAGCAATTCTGTGGACAAAACATCACGCTAACACCAAAACCAATCGTTGGAAACTTTGTGAGCTACGTTTGGTATGATACAGATTCTACGGTTTTAGGAACAGACCAAACATTCAGTGGCTATATTCCGCAGTTTGGCGACCATACATTCTTTATGCTGGCGACTGACAACAAAGGGTGTGTAACACATTTCCAAATGTCAGACTCTATTCATGAGGCAATTGCTCCACAAATGTTAGATATGCCAAATGTTATCACAGCAAACGGTGACGGTATCAATGATTTTATCACAATGCCAATTATGGACAACGAATGTATTGAATATGAAGTATATATCTTAAACCGTTGGGGGAATGTTGTTTACAAAGGCACAAAATCAAATCCAACTTTTGACGGAAAAGATATTAGCGGAAAAGCATTATTAGATGGTGTGTATTTCTATAAAATCGTATCAAAAGACTTCGATTGTGAATCGGCTGAATACAAACCAAAATGTTATGGCTTTATAACGATTATCACAAAGTAGAGATTTTCTATATAGATGAAAAGACGGTTTGAGAAGACCGTCTTTTTTGTTTTTATAACCTTAATGGACAATGTTGGCGTCCTTAGCACTTAACTTCATTCTCAAAAATTGCGCATTAATTTCGCTGTCGATTTTAAAACCTAATGCTTGATTGTATGTAATTACAAGGCTATTTGAGGATTTGACTTTGGCTGTTAAATAGGCTAATTTGAGCGTGTTAAAAGCGTAATTAATAATCATGTGTGATGCCTCAACGGTTATTCCTGTGCCAATATAATCTTCATTTCCGATATACAAACCACTTTCTGCGCCATTATCATCTGTTTTTCCCGAAATGTAAATTGTGCCAACAGGAATTTCTTGTAACGTTTCGATGATAAAATAATGATACTTATTTGATAGAATGTACTGATGCCATTTCCGATGTTGCTCCATGGAAATAGGTTCTTGATATTCCATGTTTTGTAACACGTGCGGTTTGTTGCGCCATGTTAGCAATAAAGGTAAATCTCGTTCTTCGATACTTCTTAATTGACAAAACTTACCTTTCAAAAACATCGTGCGAACGAATTAAAATCGTGTTTAACTGACTTTGTGAAACCCATATTTTGCGGATATATTCGCCAATAATTCCCAAGGCAAAAAGGATAAGTCCCGAACTAAAAAATATTGAAACAATAATTGATGTAAACCCAATTTGAACGTCTTGAAAAAATTTTTGCCAAATAAAATAACAACCAATAACCGTAAATATCAGCGACATATACAAGCCTAAACGTGTGATAAAACGCAAGGGAAAAGCCGAGTGAAACAAAATGATGTTAATGGCAAAATTAATTAATTTTCGATACGAATACGTTGATGAATTCCCGTTACTTTTATGATGTTCGATTGTTATCTTTTCAACGCTTGCTGCTTGGTTAATCAAGTATTCGTCAAGTAGAATAATGGGTTTAAAATTGTTTTCAAATGGCTTTAAAACATCTTTTTTTATCAAGCGAAACGACGTGATATTGACTAACTTAGGATTGGAAAGTTTGACAATAAATTTCAATACTGCCGACCCGATGTTGCGAATCAACGAATGTTTTTTGACGTGATAAGCTCCGTAAATTAAATCGGCATCACTTTGTTGATAGGCTTGAATTAAAGTCGGAATTTGGTCGGGGTGATGTTGCAAATCATCGTCTAACGTAATAACAAATTCATTTTTGACAAACGACAAACCAATCATCGTTGCGTTGTGTTGCCCTTCGTTTTTGGATAAGCGTATTAACTCCATTTCAAACGGATAATTCGCTTGAATTTCTTTGATTTTCTGAACCGTGTTATCTTTGCTAAAATCATCGACCAAAATAAGGCGAAACGTCATGGATTGAAACAGTATTGCCAATTCATCAAGCAAGTGCTCAATGCGCTCAGATGCGTTGTACATCGGAATAACTATATCAAATGGATTTGTCTTCAAATACTGTAATATTAGCGTCAAACGGACATAAATCTGTTACAACGTTACAAATTTTAAAGCCAACTCCAAAGCCCGACAGTAAAATTTTTTGATTTTTTTTCAATTGACTTGCGTGTAATGCCAAGGTCAACGGAATTGATGCCGACGAAGAATTTCCATATCCCGTAATGGATTGCGGTACTTTTTCAGTCGAAATTTTGAGTTGTTTGGCGATGGTTTGATTGATAATTTGATTGGCTTGATGAAAAAAGTAAAAAGCGATGATTTCAGGTTCGACGTTGTTTTTTGCTACTAATTCTTGAATGGATTTTGCCACGTACAAGGTGCTAAATTGAAAAACGTCTAAGCCGTTTAAAGTCATTTTTCCGTCCTGCGAGCTAATTGCTGAATAACCGTCTGCGTAACTCTTTTGGTTGGAAAAAAATAAATTTTCACTACGCTCTAAAAGCGTAACTGCCGCAACATCAGAAAATAATGGTTTGACAGTTGTATTTTTTTTGTCAATAATATGATTGCTAAAATCGCCATTGCAAACGACAATTCGCTCGGCAGAAGTTGATTGAAAAAGTTGATTAGCAAGTACCAAAGCCTCCGTATAGCCACTACAACCAGACGTTAAATCGTAGGTTAAAATGTCTTCGCTAAAACGCAGTTGTTGGTTGAGGTAATTGGATAACGACGGAATTAATTTGGTTGGCGTTTGCGTGACTGTAATTAACACGTCAATTGATGAAATTTCAACATTCAAAGCCTTAATTCCTTGCACAAAATAATCCTCAATTGTATGATTTTCAGGTGCTTCATAGCGGTATCGAATACCTGTTGTCGTACAAAATTTATCAATATCGGGAATTGTGTCTTTAAATAAAGTCAGGTTGTCAATTTTATTTTCGGGGTGAACAATTTGTATTGATTTGATGCGCATGATATTCTATTTTAGGAGTTTGTAGAGTTCTTCCACCGTTGTCACCGATGCTAATTGCGCAGGCGAAAGCAATATTTCTGTTTGTTCGTGAATTTTGGAAACAAGCAAAAGCGCATTGAGCGAACTCCAATTTCGAAGTTCCCGAAAAGCCGAATGAGCCTCAATTTCAGAAACATCAATTCCGAGTTCATCACTCATTAAAATAACGAAATCCTTGTATGTGTTCATTTAGGTAAATGAATTGATTGCGTACGAATGTAGTATTTTTTTTTGAATTAAAGGATTAATGGGTGTTTTTAATCAAAATCTTCTAAATCCGTTGACAGATCTCTTTTTAATTTAAAAAATTACTTTTTCGATTGAAATTATACTTTTTCGACAATTTTATATACTTTTTAGGCAAAACCAATAGCGAAAAATAAATTGCCACTGACTTAAGTCAGTGGCAATTTATTTTTTTGTCTGTCGTAACGTCTTAATGCCCTAAAATCGTAACGTCAAAAATACTTTTCTTCTGCTAAATAATTCTCCACATAATCTTTTACGCCCTCTTCCAACGTGTGAAACGGAATATCATAACCCGACTGAATTAACTTCGACATATTTGCCTCTGTAAAATACTGGTATTTATCCCTAATATCGGCAGGCGTGTCGATAAATGAAATTGAAACAGGCTTTTGTAATGCCTTGAATGTATTGGTCGCTAAGTCTAAAAAGGTGCGTGCTGTGCCTGAACCAAGGTTGTATATGCCTGAATTAGGCATTTTTGTAAACAAATACCAACAAACACTCAACACATCTTTCACGTAAACAAAATCTCGGAGTTGTTCGCCGTCTTTGTAATCGGGATTGTGTGAGCGAAACAACTTCATTTCACCTTTGTCTTTTAATTGGTTAAACGTGTGAAAAACAACCGATGCCATTCTTCCTTTGTGATATTCGTTTGGTCCATAAACATTAAAAAACTTCAATCCATACCAATTAGGTGGCGTCGTTTTTTGTTGTAATGCCCAAATATCAAAGTCATTTTTGGAATCGCCATACGGATTGAGTGGTTTTAAAGACGGAATAATGGCGTGATTATCATCATAGCCAAATTCACCACCACCATACGTTGCTGCTGAACTTGCATAAATCAACGGAATTTGTTTTTCGGTGCAATATTTCCAAATCATTTTGGTAAAACCGATGTTTAATTTTTCAAAAATCGCCCAATCAAATTCGGTTGTGTCCGTACGTGCGCCAATGTGAAAAATCACGTCAATAGGCGACGTATTTGTTTGTAGCCAATTTTCAAATGCATCACGGTCAACTTTTGCCGTAAATTTCTTTCCAACTAAATTTTTTTCTTTCTGCGGAATATCGAATTTATCGACTAAAATTATATCTTCTTTCCCTTCGTTGTTGAGTTTTGTCACCAAACAACTTGCAATAAATCCTGCTGCTCCTGTTACGATTATCATTTTTATTAATTTAGAACAAAAATAATCAATAAATTTGTTCCCAAAATTATAATATGCAACAGTATCATCAATTACTTCAAAAAATCTTAGACGAGGGCGTTCGCAAAGAGGACAGAACAGGCACAGGGACAATCTCTATTTTCGGGCATCAGATGCGTTTTAATTTGAACGATGGTTTTCCTGTTGTGACGACCAAAAAATTACACTTACGCTCGATTATCATTGAATTGTTGTGGTTTTTGAGAGGCGATACAAACATTCAATATTTGAAAGACAACAAGGTTTCCATTTGGGACGAATGGGCAGATGAAAATGGTGATTTAGGGCCTGTTTACGGCAAGCAATGGCGTTGTTGGAAAACCGAAGACGGACGTGTGATTGACCAAATTCCCAACGTGATTAATCAAATTAAGAAAAATCCAGATTCTCGCCGCTTAATTGTTTCTGCGTGGAATGTTGCTGACGTGGACAACATGGCTTTGCCACCGTGTCACTCACTTTTTCAGTTTTATGTAGCAGACAATAAATTGAGTTGCCAACTTTACCAACGCAGTGCCGATACGTTTTTGGGCGTACCGTTTAATATTGCTTCGTATGCACTTTTGACGATGATGGTGGCGCAAGTTTGTGGTTTAGAATACGGCGATTTTGTCCATACTTTTGGTGACACACATTTATATATAAATCATATCGAACAAGCGAAATTGCAACTTTCGAGAGAACTCAGACCATTACCAACAATGAAAATCAATCCTGATGTGAAAGACATTTTTGCGTTTACGTACGAAGATTTTGAATTAGTTGGTTACGACCCACACCCACATATTAAAGCAGAAGTAGCGGTTTAAAAAATAATCACACAAAAAAGCATTTTTCTGAACAACTTTGTTTATTTTTAAAATCTAAAATACAATTATGTTACTTCCTTTTAATATTGATAAGTGGTTAGAAGACAATAAAGATTTGTTGAAACCACCTGTAAACAACAAGGTGTTATTTACAGACACGAAAGATTTTATCGTTATGGCTGTTGGAGGGCCAAACGCCCGAAAAGACTATCATTTTAATGAAAGTGAGGAGTTTTTTTACCAGTTAAAAGGCGATATGACGGTTGCTATTCAGCAAGATGGACAGCGCAAAGAAATTCAGATTAAAGAGGGCGAAATGTTTTTGTTGCCTGCCAACATTCCGCATAATCCTATTCGCCCTGCCGAAACGATTGGGTTGGTTATTGAGCGTGTGCGTACAGGAACAGATTTAACAGACGGCTTGATGTGGTTTTGCGAAAAATGCAACAACAAATTACATGAATATCGTTTTCCGTTATCCAATATCGAAAAAGATTTTCTAGGACGATTTAAAGAATTTTATGCTTCTGAAGAATTGAGAACGTGTAAAGTGTGTAATCACGTTATGGAAGCCGACGAGCGGTTTGTGTAGTTTAAAAAGTATTAAAAACAAAAATGACGATGTCCAAAAAGTGGCGAACTACTGCGTTGTTTTACCTTCGGTGCATACTTCGCAAGTCAAATATCAGCAAAAGTCATGTACGCTTGTACACTCCTTTTACTTCATTTTCAA
>DAOMPZ010000071.1:0-12498 GCA_035445045.1 Crocinitomicaceae bacterium
TGCTTTGTTTCCTGTACGGTACATCATCGTTACAATGTTGTGAATTGTTCCGTCCAAGTAATTGTCAACTGTCAACGCACCCACTTGAATTGGTCGAACTTCTTGCGGTTGTTCACCGTAATCAAGCACCATGCTGATTGGCATTACCTCCAAACAACGATCTAACAATTTCGCTGCTTTCGCTTTGCTTTCCTCAACTTTTGTATTCAACTTCGCAACTTCATTGTTCAACGAGTCTTTTTGTTTTTGCAACATGGCAGGATTTCCTACGATAAATGCCTTGTAGTTATCCATTTGACGTTTGCTGTTATCTGCTGTGTTCAAATAAAATTCTGCCAAACGGATAAAATTATTTCTGTATTGAACGGTGTGACGACGAGCGTAATAATCTGTCAAAGCACCTTTGTTCATTTTTCCGTAAGCAAATGTTTTCATCAAATTGTCATACATTCTATCGTCGTTTATGCCAGCTGTGTACATATTTTTCACAGGTAACAACTCGAACGCTACGCCTGTTTGTTTGACAAATCCGTTTTTCATTAATGCCATTGAAACGTCTGAACCATAAGCCGATGAGAAGTAAATTGGGCGTTTCCAATCGTTATTTGCTAACATATCCAACATCATCACTTGCTCTTTCGTTACGTATTGTTTTTCCAACGTAAAGTTGACAAAATCCACGATTGAACCTCGGTCTTTCTCGCTTACTAAACCTGATTTAATTACATTGTCTTTGTTGACTTTAAGTGTAAACGCATTCGCAGGAATAACTCTCAAATTACCATATTGCTGTGAGTTAATCATGTTGTTGTCATCACGTGTAAACGCCATTGCTTCTTCCAATGGAACTGCATTTGGTGTTTTTTCAAAATCTCTGAAAATATCTTGCAACGCAATTACATTCGTGTTTTTTGCATCAGAATCGACAATCGAACCGTCACGAATACAATCCACTAACAATTTGAATGACGTAAATGCTTTATAAACATTTTCCGCTGTCGGCTGATTTGATGTTTCGCTATTTAATAACGTTTGAATGGTCGAAACTTTTGCGTTGGAAGTCTTAATTGACAACGTTGCAAAACGTGTTCTGTAAGCATTCAACAACATCAAATAATCGGCTGTCATTTTTTCTTTATTGTGCTTAAATTTCAAGTCGTAGAATTTTTTGAAATTCGCTAACGGCATATCTAAGAATGTCAATTCGTACAATCCATAGAAGAAAACTTGTTCCGTTGCTCCGTCATAACTTAAAATTTGGTCGGTTGTAAATTTAATCGGAAGTGGATCAGAATTATACACTTTGTATTTCATTTGGTCTGAATACCAGTCTGTTCCGAGTAAAGACAAGTTACAAACACGTACATCAGTACGTTTGCCTTCCACTTCTTGGTAATACCAAAGAGGGAATGTGTCGTTGTCGCCATTTGTGAAAATAATCGCATTCGGCAAACACGATTCTAAGTAGTTGTGCGCTAAATCCAACGCTGTTGTTTTATTGCTACGGTCGTGGTCGTCCCAATTTTGAACGCCCATAATCACAGGAACTAAAAGTGTCAAGGCTACAATTATTCCTGCCGAAGATGTTTCTGCCAATTTCAGTTTGCGGAAAAGCAACGACAAACCAATTAAAGCCGTTGTCACACCTGCGATAAACAACCAAGTCATCAAGGAAGAAAAACCATTTTCTGCGCCCAATCCAGCGATGCCAAACAAAGCAACACCCGACAGTCCGACGATACCTAATTTTTTCGCTTCTTCTTTTCCGAAGTTGCGAATAATATCAAACAACGCATAAACCGCAATACCTATCCACATTGCAAAGGCATAGAAAGAAGCCGCATACGCATAATCACGCTCACGTGGTTCAAACGGTTTTTGATTCAAATAAACCACAATGGCGATTCCTGTAAACAAGA
Source organism: Crocinitomicaceae bacterium (assembly GCA_035445045.1). GTDB lineage: Bacteria > Bacteroidota > Bacteroidia > Flavobacteriales_D > Crocinitomicaceae > 40-80. The sequence continues at coordinate 1,920 of DAOMPZ010000071.1, forward strand.
ACGTCAAGAAGACAATAAACGCATCTTTTGGCGCACGATAAAAATGAAAAATAAGACCGATTAAGCCTAAAATTAATGGTAAGAAATAGAATTTGTTATTGGAAGGATTGTCCGTGGTAAAGCTTGGTGCATCAACACCTTGCGCACCCAAACGCATTTCGTCAATGAATTTAACACCCGAAAGCCAATTGCCACGCATTTCGTCGCCGTGTCCTTGAATATCATTTTGACGACCAGCGAAATTCCACATAAAATAACGCCAATACATCCAATCCAACTGGTAGTTAAAGAAATAGCGCATATTTTCCGAAAAACGAGGCAAACGTGCGCCATCTGCGCCCATAACATCGCTTGCTTCTACATCAGATGGATTGTAACCCGACCATTTTTTGTAGCCTTCAACTTTGCCGTCTGCATTTGTCCACCACATACGTGGGAAAAACGTTGTTTGCGCATAGGTCACTTCTGAATTTTCAATGAAATTCTTGTTGTGAACGTAGTATTTTTCAACAATTTCATAACCTGCATTCGTGCTGTCAACAAATTTTTGCGCATCTTTTTCTTCTTTGAACGCTTTTACGTCTGTTCCGCCGTCCATAGCTACAAAGCGACGTACGTGTTTCGCATTTCCGTCGTTGTATTTACTTGGGTCGTTGCGTTGTGAGTTCCAATATGGTCCTGTCACAATTGGCCAACTTCCGTATTGTTCACGCATCAAATACGCTTGTAATGTTACTAAATTTTCGGGGTCATTTTCGTCCAATGGTGTGTCTGCATTGGAACGAATAACGATGGTTGCAAATGAGGCATAACCTAACAAAAGCACCAACAAACCTAAGGTCGAAACGTATAAAATTGTTTTTTCGGTCTTTCTCGCATAGCGAATTAAAAAATAGAACGCTGCAACACATAATACCACGAAGAAAATTGCGCCCGAGAAGAACGGCATTCCCATACTGTTTACGAAGAAAATTTCCATAGAAGATGCCAACGCAACCGTTCCTGGAATAACATAACCTTGAATTAAACCTAAAATAACGATAGATAAAACACCTACTAACAGAAAGCGTGTTATGTTTACTTTTTCCGCTTGATTGAAGTAAATTACATACACAATCGCAGGAACAATCAACAAGCCTAATAAATGGACACCGATTGCCAATCCAAACAAGAACATAATGAAAATCAACCATTTAAGTGTGTTTTGATGGGGGTCAATTTCTTGAAATTTAATAGCGTCCATTTCCTCGTCCCATTTCAAAATTGCCCAAAAAATTACGGCTGTAAATAAGGAAGACATCGCATAAACCTCGCCCTCAACTGCCGAAAACCAAAATGAATCAGTAAAAGTATAAGCTAATGAACCAACTACACCACTTCCAATCACAGCAATCATTTCGCCTGTTGTCAACGTGCGTTTGTTGTATTGTTTGAAAATCATTTTTTTGACCAACATTGTAATTGACCAAAACATAAATAAAATTGTTCCAGACGAGCTTAACGCCGACAATCTATTGATATAAATAGCGACATCTTCGGGTGCTGCAAAGAACGAAAATAAGCGTCCCAACAACATAAAAAATGGCGCACCTGGTGGGTGACCTACTTCTAATTTATACGCAGCAGTAATATACTCGCCACAGTCCCAAAGACTTACGGTGCTTTCAACCGTCATAAAATAAACAGCCGTGGCGATTAAAAAAATCAACCAACCTGTGTAATTATTTAACTTTTTGTACTTTTCCATATTAGGTTTTAATTATTTGTCGTCATAAACAACGTGCGAAGATAAGATTAATCTCGAAAAACCGAAGATTATTTTGGAATTTTCATGGTTCTTTTTTAGATAAAATAAAGATGCAAGATTATTTTAGGGAATAATTCCCTCAAAATACCAATGTGTTTTATCTTGTTTTAATGGCATTTTTTGTAAATCTATTTCTTGAATTTTCCATAAAATTTTTGTGTCGTTTTCACTCCATACTAATTGATTGTTGTTAATGGAAATTGGAATATTTTGATTGTTAATGACAACCGTTTTCTGATTGTCTTTTAATTTGTAGCTTGTAAACTTTTGGTATTTATCTTCTGTGATGAGGTAGTTTTCGGGATGAACATGAATACGTACAATATTCTCGCTATCAATAAGTTGTGATTTTTCGCTAATTGATTTAACTAAATAGCTTTTTCCCGAATTTTTAGGTTTAACGCTCCGATAAGTTACGCTTAAATCCAGCGCAAACGGAATAAATAACATCAAAACAAACGACTGCGAAAGATGTGGAACAACTTGTGAATGGGTTGTTTTCCCGACTAAAAAGCGAATGTTATCCGCATAAAAAGATAAGCAAACGAGAGAACTAATTAACAGCAATCCCGACAAGTATTTAACGGTAATGTCAAAGCCGATATTCAGTGCGAAAATGTTGAGAAACGCTCCAAAAGCAATGATTAACGCCAAAAATCGTGTGTGATTAAACAGTAATAAAACTCCAACGGTAATTTCCAAAACTGCCATAAATTGATTGTAAAACGCACTCGTTCCCATACTCGTCCAAAACAAAATGTCTTTGTCTAACTGCCCGACAGGCGTGTGCAAAGTGTTTGATGCAGGCGTGTAAAATTGCAAGCCAAAAAGTTTGTCCAAACCATAATGCAGCAGAAAATAAGACACGAAAAATAGCAGCGTAAAAAATAGCACTTTTTGAATGTTTTCCCGAAATTTTTCAGCTTTCCAATAGCATAAAACGGTCACAAAAAGCGAAACAAGCAACAAAATAAATCCTGTTGAAAATGATGCTAACGAATCCGAAACAAGAAAAGAGTTGTGAATGTTTACGCCAAAAAGTGAACAAATTTTTTCGTTCAACGGCAAGATGAATTTACTCAATCCAACACCAATTTGCGGTAAAAATTGAAACGTAAATGGCAAAAACAGCAATGATAAAACGCTCCAAATACTTGCAAAAAGTTTCATGCGGTTTTTTGTCTGAAATTTTTTCGTTTTGCGCCTAAAAGCAAAAGCAGTACAAAGAACCAAAGTGAAATTCCATACTGTTTGAAATTAATTTCGGATTTTGTCAATTTTTCAATTGCCCTTGGAAAATTAATAAACTTGGTTTTTTTAGGGTAATATGAATTTAGTCGTATCACTTTCAGGTGTTCCATAATCGTCTGTTCATCTTCGTTTTTGTAGTTGAACGTATCAGCGTAAAACGTGTTGTTGTATTGATTTGTTCGGTATTCAACCACTATTTTTCTGATTGCAAAATACTTAACCGAATCGACATTTGCATATTCATACGCAGGATTGATAATGCCAAAATTATCTTCCGTACTCGCCAATTCATCAGCATTTCCTGCGTGACTTTTCAACGCAATAGCACTTGTTTGCCCAAAACTAACGGTAGCAAGCAAAAACATTCCTACTAAAATAACAGTTGACTTTTTCATAAATTTAATTTTTTAACACGATTACGTTTCCGTTTGAAAAACACTACCGTAAAGTTACTATAAAATGACATTTGTGGTCGCAAAAAGTATAAAATTTTTACACAATCTTTTTTTATCTCACTTATTTTGCTAATTTAACACATCTAAATTTAAAAACAGATGAAATTAACGTGGCAACTTAAAGAAATTCCAGACCCAACGGCAATTCAAAAATTACAACAAGAACTCCAACTTGACCCAATCTTGGCGACTTTGCTCGTGCAACGAGGTATTGACACGTATGATAAAGCTCGTTGTTTTTTTCGCCCCGATTTAACGGAATTGCACAATCCGTTTTTGATGAAAAATATGCAACAAGCGGTTGAGCGGTTTAATCAAGCGATAGCAAACAACGAAAAAATTATCATTTATGGCGATTATGATGTGGACGGAACAACATCGGTGTCGCTGTTTTTAAAAGCAATTAAAAAATATTACACAAACATAGATTTTTACATTCCAGACAGATTTTCAGAGGGTTACGGATTGAACAAAAATGCCGTTACCAAATTCCACCAAGACGGCGTGACCTTGTTTTTTACCTTAGACTGTGGCATTAAATCTGTTTCGGAAGTGGCGTATGCCAAGGAATTAGGAATTGATGTTATCATTTGCGACCACCACGAACCAGGCGAAGTTGTTCCCGATTGTTGGGTACTTAATCCCAAACAAATTGACTGCGCCTATCCGTACAAAGAATTGTCGGGTTGTGGCGTGACGTTTAAATTTTTGCAGGCTTTGTTTGAAACCAATAATTTTAATCCAGCGGAATTGTTTGATAATTTAGACTTATTGGCACTTTCCATTGGTGCGGACATTGTACCAATTTCGGGCGAAAATCGCATTTTGTGCGCAGGTGGAATGGCGCAAATCAATCGCCAAGAAAGCACCGTGATAGATTTGATGTTTAAACACGCCAAACGCAGTTATCCCGTCACACTTACTGACATTGTTTTTTCGATTACGCCACGCATCAATGCCGCAGGGCGAATACAACACGCCAGCCAAATCGTGAAAATGTTTACAACGAACGATTTGTACGAAATTGAACAATGGATACAGACGATTGGCGAGCAAAACGCAGAACGCCGTTCGTTGGATAAAAATATAACCGCTGAGGCGTTGCAAGCGTGTGTCGAAGATGAAAAACAGCAATTTTCAAATGTTGTGTATAACGAAAATTGGTCGAAAGGTGTTATCGGAATTGTCGCATCGAAATTAGTTGAAAGCAATCATTTGCCGTCTATTGTTTTGACAAAATCCAACGGAAAACTAACAGGTTCGGGCAGAAGTATTCCCGAAGTGAATTTGTACGATGTATTGACCAAATGTGAACAACATTTAGAACAATTTGGTGGTCATGCTTTCGCTTGTGGACTGACGTTGAACGAAGACCAATTACCCGATTTTAAAGCGTGTTTTGATCATGAATTAGCTCAAATTTTTGCACAAAAAAATTGTATACCCAAATTAGAAATTGATTTAGAAATCGACTTTGATAACATCTACACCGCAACGGATATTGCGCCTGATAAGTTGCCTAAATTCATGCGCATTTTAGAGCAAATGCAACCGTTTGGTCCTGCGAATATGCGCCCTGTTTTTATGTCCAAAAACGTGTTTGTTTCTGATTTTCGCATTTTAAAAGATGAACACGTTAAGTTTGAATTTCAGCAACACGGTCTTCCTATCCGTTTGGAGGGAATTGCCTTTAATTTTTACGAAAAATTCAAAACCTTAGAAGAGGCAAAACCTGTCGATATTGTCTATTCGCTTGGGGTTAATCGTTGGAATGGGAAAGAAATCGTACAGTTAGAAATTCGGGATATGCGGAATAGTTAAGCTCTATGTCTCAACTCCTTAATCGAATTAAAGAAAATAATACCGTAACCGATTGCCATCATACCGTGGAACGGAACCATTCCCAAGTCGCCGTAAATTGCTCGATTGATTGCCGTGAATCCGAAAATAGCCATAAATACGCCCTCTAAAATCGTTTGCAAATTGATTTTTTTCTTGTCGTATTTGTTGCCTTGGAAATCTCCTTTGGCGTTGACGTTAAATTTCGGTGTGCGCACGAAAGACGATTTAATACCAAAATAACCTTCCAAAACCGCAATCGTATTGTTCAAGGTCAAGCCCATGATAACCGTCAAATATTTAAAAAACGTCCATGTATAAGTGAAAAACGTTTTTGTTTTATTTTCGGTTTTATGACGATAGCCAACCCAATAATAATAAAATAGGAAAATCGTACTCAAAATAAAGAAAGACCCAAATTGAATGACAAAATTCAAATCGGCAAAGCTGTCTTTAATGTGCAACACCACCAAACTCAAAAGCGACATCAACATAATCGACACAAACAGTGATGAGTTGAACAAGTGCGACAAACCGTGCATTTTGTCCGTTGTGCGAACGCCTTTTGCAAAAAGCAAGCGTTTCCACATTTTTTTGAAACACTCCGCACCACCTTTCATCCAACGGTGTTGTTGGTTTTTAAGTGCCGACACTGTAATCGGTAATTCCGCAGGCGAAACCACATCTTCCAAATATTTGAATTTCCAACCTCGCATTTGCGCCCGATAAGACAAATCTAAATCTTCCGTCAAGGTGTCGTGTTCCCAACCGCCAGCATCGTAAATGGTTTCTTTGCGCCAAATTCCTGCCGTTCCGTTGAAGTTGATAAAGTGATTTGATGCCGTTCGTCCGCATTGTTCTACCGAAAAATGTCCGTCCAAGCCAAAACCTTGCAACTTCGTTAGTAAAGAATAATCGTTATTCAAATGTCCCCAACGTGTTTGTACTACGCCAATTTTTGGGTTTTCAAAATACGGGATCGTCTTTTTCAAGAAATCTACACTGGGCATAAAATCTGAGTCGAAAATGGCAATAAATTCGCCCTCAACAACGTCCATCGCTGCATCTAACGCACCTGCTTTGTAGCCTGTGCGGTCTGTGCGATGAATGTGTTTGATGTTGATGCCTGTTGCTGCAATTTCAGCTACTTTTTTAGCAATAATATCTTTGGTTTCGTCCGTTGAGTCGTCTAACACTTGGATTTCAAATTTATCACGTGGATAGTCGATTTTTGCCGTTTCTTCGATAATGCGTTCCGCTACGTACATTTCGTTGAACATCGGTAATTGTACCGTTACTTTCGGAGCAAAATGACCGTCAAATTCAAGTGGTTTTTCGTCTTTGCGTTTCTTTTTCGTCTTTGCGTACGTGCGTGCCAACGAGAATTGTAAAACGGCATAAAAGAAAATTAAAACTAAGGTCAAACCGTATAAACCGAGTAAAATGCGAGCAACTAAATGCGAGGTTGGGTGTAAATAGGTTACGTTTCCATTAGCATCAACTTGGCGCACTACTTTTCCCCAATCGAACATCCACGAAACATTTTTGGATAATGAGAACACCATGTTGGGCGCATGTGTCGGCGTTACTTCGAAGTTGAATTTTTTATAATGAAACTCTTGATTATCAACGATTAAGGTGTATTTTCCCTCGGGAATATTTTTAAATTCATAATATCCGTTTGCGTTAGAAGTCGCTTTTGCGGTAAATTCCTCTTCGGAATTGATTAATTGAATGGTAATCGGGACTTCTTGCATCGCACGTTTGGTGTGCGTATTAATTACCCGACCTTTTAAAGACGGAATGTTTTCAGCGAATACTAAATGTGAAAAAAACACCGCTACAACAAGCGAAAGAAGACCTTTTTTTAGAATCATTTTACGTTAAGTTTAAGAAACAACGAGCAAAGATAATTTGAATTTTTGTGAAAATTAAAATATTGTGGAAATATTTGTGGCGATTATTGCTTTTGAAGGGTTGAGCAAACTTCAATAGGGGGCGATGGTTTTGTAGTATGGAGGAACTTGAAAATGAGAACATACTTCGTCTAAAATTTTACAAACTTTTCTCATTTTAATGAAAAAAAGCACTAATTTTATGGTCATTAAAATGATACAGAAAATGAAGATTTATTGTAAATTTGAAATGTATAACTGAATAAAAATCGAATGACAGAAAATAAAATAGCAAAACCGTTTTTGAAGTGGGCAGGTGGAAAAACCCAGCTTATTAACGACATTAAACGAGCTTTGCCAACGAAAATAATGCAAACAAATTTTACATACATCGAGCCTTTTGTTGGTAGCGGTGCGGTTTTGTTTTGGATATTGAATAATTTTCCAAACTTGAAAAAAGCAGTAATAAACGACATCAATGAAGACTTAATAAACACCTACAAAACAATCGCTTCAAATCCAAAAGAATTGATTTCAATTCTTGAAATTTTGCAAGGCGAATTTCACGCTTTGGAGGGAAACGAAGACAATGCCAGCAATCGCTCCTTGGGAAAAATCTTGCGGAAAACATCCAACACAAAAACCGCTTTCTGTTTTGACAAGACTTATTTTGGCTTCAACAAAACCAAACGCTTGGATTTTAGACCCATTTGCAGGAAGTTCGACAACAGGAATTGCAGCGAATTTAGTTAATAGACGATTTCTCGGAATTGACCAAGAGGAAGATTTTTTGACAATCAGCAAAAACAGAAAATTAGAAATTGACAATCCGAAAATATCAGCAATTTACAAACAAAAAATAGGGGGTTTCAACGACAACAAAGAACTTGAATTATCCCTTGTCGAAGAACCAAAAACAGAAATTCACTTCAACTCCACCTTCAAATAATCTTTTGTGAAAGAGTGAACTTTGCTTTTTGTCAAGGCTTCGGGCGTTCCTGAAAACAAGACATTTCCGCCTTTTTTTCCACCTTCAGGGCCTACATCAACGAGGTAATCGGCAACTTTGATAATGTCTAAATTGTGTTCGATAACTAAAACCGTATTGCCCTCATCGACCAAACGTTGTAAAACTTCCAACAAAATACGTATGTCTTCAAAATGCAATCCTGTTGAGGGTTCGTCCATGATGTAAATCGTTTTGCCCGTACTTTTTTTGGACAATTCCGAAGACAGTTTAATGCGTTGTGCCTCGCCTCCCGAAAGCGTTGTGCTTGCTTGCCCTAACTTAATATAACCCAAACCAACCGAATCTAAGGTTTGAACGGTGCGGTAAATACTTGGAATATTCTCGAAAAATTTCACCGCCTCGGAAATCGGCATATCCAGCACGTCGCCAATGGATTTTCCTTTGTAACGAATTTCCAACGTTTCCCGATTGTAGCGACGACCGTTACATTCATCACATTTCACATGAACATCGGGCAAAAAATTCATCTCAACAATTTTAATTCCTGCTCCACGACACGTTTCGCAACGTCCACCAGCGACATTAAACGAAAATCTGCCTGGTTTGTACCCTCGAATTTGTGCCTCGGGTAATTCGGTAAATAAACTTCTGATTTTATCAAAAACTTTGGTGTAAGTAGCTGGATTAGAACGAGGTGTGCGCCCGATTGGTGTTTGGTCGATTTCGATAACTTTGTCAATGTGTTCCAAACCCTCAATTTTCGTGTATGGAAGTGGTTTTTTAACACCATTGTAAAAATGTGCATTCAAAATCGGATAAAGCGTTTGGTTGATTAACGAAGATTTTCCGCTACCCGAAACGCCTGAAACACAGGTAAATGTTCCCAATGGAATGGTCAAATCAACGTTTTTCAAATTATGCCCCGATGCGCCTTTCAACTTCAAAAATTCGCCGTTGCCTTTGCGCCTTTCTTTCGGAACTTCAATTTTTAATTCGCCTGTTAAATATTTGGTTGTCAAAGAGTTTCCTGAATTAAGTTCAGCAAGTGTGCCTGCATTGACAATTTGACCGCCATTTACACCTGCTTTTGGTCCAATATCCACGATGAAATCCGCTTCTTCAATCATTTCACGGTCGTGTTCGACCACAATTACGGAGTTGCCTGTATCACGCAAATTTTGCAATGATTTAATCAATTTTGTATTATCTCGTTGGTGCAATCCGATGCTTGGTTCGTCCAAAATATACAAGACATTCATCAATTCCGAGCCGATTTGTGTTGCCAAACGAATACGTTGTCCTTCGCCACCCGAAAGTGTTTTCGCAGAACGATTTAAACTCAAATAATCCAACCCAACATTGACAATAAATCCAATCCGACTTTTGATTTCTTTTAGAATTTCTTTTGCAATAACGTGTTGATTTTCTGACAAATGGCTTTCTACTTCGTCAAACCAATTTTTAAGTTCGACCGTATCCATTTCAGCCAATTGACCGATGTGTTTGTCGCCGATTTTAAAATAAAGTGCCTCTTTTCGCAAACGATAACCGTGACAATCGGGACAAGTCACAACATTCATAAACGACTGCGCCCAACGTTGCATCGCTGTTGTTCCGTCATCAGATTGGCGCATCAGAAAGCTAATCAAGCCTTCAAAGGCAAAAATTTTGCTGTTTATGCTATTTTCAAGACCTTCGTTTCCGTCAATAATGACTTTCAAAACATCTTCGTCTATGTCTTTAATCGGTGTCGAAATACGATAACCGTGATAGGTCAACAAGTCTTCAATTTTATCAAAAATCCATGTGCGTTTGTATTCGCCCAACGGAATAATTCCACCCTCTTTGATTGATTTTTTGGGGTCGGGAATGATTTTATCTCTGGAAACTTCGCTCACTTGCCCCAAGCCATTACAACACGGACACGCACCATAAGGCGAGTTAAACGAAAACAAAAACGGTTCGGGTTCGGGGTAACTAATTCCCGTTGTCGGACACATCAAAAGCCGTGAAAAATACTGCGTTTTGTTATTTTCAAAGTCCATGACTAACATCGTCTTTTTTCCGTGTTTCATCGACGTTACAATGCCGTCATAAAGGCGTTTTTTCGATTCTTCGTTCGCCACCAAACGGTCGATGACAATTTCAATGTCGTGAATTTTATAACGGTCGAGTTTCATGCCCGAAACGATGTCTTTGAGTTCGCCGTCCACACGCACTTTTGCAAAGCCCATTTTGCGGATTTGCTCGAATAATTCACGGTAATGTCCTTTTCTACCTTTGACGACAGGTGCAAGTAAAATTATTTTTCGTTCGTGAAACTTTTCGATTATCAACTGCACAATTTGGTCGTCCGAATATT
>DAOMPZ010000072.1:0-5473 GCA_035445045.1 Crocinitomicaceae bacterium
GGAAGACGTTCCGCCACCACCGCCACCACCGCCCCAAACTTTGACGGTAATTTCAGTTACGCAAGGGGGAACAATCCATGTATGCGTACCTGGTGTTTCATATTTTTGTTGCGTTTGAGCATCTAATTTCCCAATAAAAAAACTAAATATCAGTAATAGAAAAAAGTATGTGCTATTGTGCATAAATATTATTTAATTCATAGTAAATTTATGTGGGCAAAGATACGTCTATTTCAAATGGCTAATTATGATTATTGTCAGTTTTCACAAAAAAATAATTCTGATTTAATACGTAAATTCATCTTCCTCACACTCAAACAGTCCTTGACAATGTTTATTCGTCATTTCATGAATGATGTATTGTGCCGCTAAGGCTAACTGCGAATAATTTTGTGAATTATTGCCAAAAGATGCTGCTTTAGTTTGCCACATTTGACGGATTAACAAATTTCCGTTATCCAAATGCCCGATTTTTTCAACAACAGCACGCACGTTTCCTGCGCCTGCATGGTAAATATGCAACACAAATAAGCGAAACCACAAATCTGTTTCGTTGTACGTATAATTGTTATCCGAAAGGATTTTTTTAGCGGACGGAATACACGTGTTTTTTATCAAACTTGATGCAGCATAAGCAGAGCGTTTAAAATCAGCACGTTCGTCTGTGTATTTATTAACAGTCAAGCCAAACATTCGAGCAACAGTAGGCATCAATTGAAATGCGCCATACGCTCCTGCAACCGATTTTTTCAGTTGCGCTGGACTTTCAATCAGTAAAATTGCTTGTGCATACCACGGGTCAACGTTATTTTCTTCAAATGCTAAAATTCCTTTGGTCAAACTTGGGTAGACTTCTTTAAAGCGATAAAAATCATTTTTTCCTGTGGTAACGTAAATTTTATCGGTTGTATCCATATTATAAGTAGTACGAATACTATCACGGTAGCGATTTTTTTGCTCGTCAGACATTCTATTCCAATCTCGAAGCGACTTCCGTTCGACAATCGTGCGTGTCGAGGCGATATTAACCAAACAACTGTCTGGAGCTAAGCGCATAATTGTTGCCCAAAATTTCGTTTGAGGTAATTCCGCCCAATTATCGTCCACAATTTTATTGGTCGAAACGATAACACCGTACATTTCGGGATTTTTGACAAGCGAAAGTTCGTTATCCCAATTTTTAGACTGTCCGTGTGCGCTGATACCAACTAACACCAAAATTAAACCTGCCAAAACTTTTTTCATACACGCTATATTCTTAATTTTACACTTTTAAACGCAAATTGCACATGAAGTTACTCCGTAAAGTTATACAATTTCCTTTCATTTTGCCGATACGAATATACCAACTTTTTATCAGCCCGATATTCCCGTCCAAATGTAGATATCAACCGACTTGTTCACATTACGCCGTTGAGGCTATCCAAGAATGGGGGATTTTCAAAGGAACATACCTCGGAATTAGGCGAATTTCTCGGTGTCATCCGTGGGGTGGTTTTGGGCATGACCCTGTTCCGAAGAAGGAGTGAGTTTTACTTCCGTTTAAACGTCATTACAACTTTTTTCAACGTTTCTAAACTTTTGTTGGTTTTGTCATTGGTTATTCCTAAAAATAGATAACGAAAGCCGTCACCAAATAACATTACTTGATAAAAATATTCTGTTTCGTCTGAATTCGAATATTTGTTTTTTCCTTTTGAATAGATTTCATAACCCGAAAGACCGTCAATGACAATTTCATTGATATGCTCATATTCTATATTTTCAGCAGCTTTCCTCAAAGTTTCAAGAGCCTCCAATCGTAGAAGTGCATCTGACGTTTCTGTTTCAGATAGATACGCTGTTTTTGTTATCATCAAAGATGTTTTGTCATCTGAATCTGTCGGAAATTTTCCGTCAACGGTAAACATAACAATATTTGCATTAGAACTCATGCCAAATTGCAATTTGGTGGCGGAAACATCTATCGTGTAGTCAACAACGTCAAACGGATTGAGTTTTTTATCTATATCGTAATAAACACTCAACATGGATTTTTTAATTTCATCGCTCATACCTTTCAAACTTTCAGGACACAGACCATTCATAACAATTGTTTCTGTATCCGAATACGTACTTAATATTAACATGAAATTTACATACGTTTTCTTTGGGTCTCGTATTCCTACACCTGTTATAAATATTGCAGGAAGTCCATTTATCGTTAATTTTTCTTCCTTGCTAATTTTAAACCCAAAAGCCAACAAAGTGTCTTTATTGTATTCTGCTATTGTTTCCGAATAGGACATTGGAAGAATAAGCACTTGTACGTTAGAATTTTGCTCCAAATCAAAGAAACCAGATAAACCATCAACTTCTTTAAATCCTTTTGGCGGAATTAAACTAACTTTCGTTCCCTTGACACTTTGGTGTTCTTTGGTTAACTTATTTTCGATTTTCTGCTGTCCACATGCCGTTAGAAAAATCAATACTAAAAAGGTTGTTAAAACTGTCTTTGTCATATACCATTATTTTAGACAAATCCGCAATTCGATTGCAGATTTATCCATTTTTTCCATAAAATTAAAAGCTGTAACTCAAATCAACCTCGACATTATCGCCCAAGGTTTTTGCCACAGGACAAGCCTTTGCAGCAGCTAAAATACGCTTTTGTTGGTCTTCGTTCCAAGCGTTGCCCGACAAGTTTAAACGGATTTCTAATTTAGCAATACGGCGTGGTTCTGAACCCATGATTTTCACAACTTCTGCCGTAGCATTTTCAAATGGCAAACCGTGACTATTACAGTAAATTCCGATAATGGTAATCATGCACGAGGCGTACGATGTTGCCATTAAATCGGTTGGCGAAAATGCACTTCCTTGTCCGTGATTATCAATAGGAGCATCAGTAATGATTGTTGCGCCCGATGCTACGTGTTCGCAGGAATTGCGCAAATTCCCCAAATAAGTGACTTTTGATGTTATCATAACGAATTTTAAATTTAATTTAAACCTATATTTTTTGTTGAAAGTGTATTATTAGTACCTTTGTCCTTTTAAACATCTAAAAGTATAACTTTTTTAGATACCAACACATTAAAAACAGAAAAAATACGCTCCATGAGTGAAGAACATAGTCCACAAGCCGAAAAAATACGTATCAAAAAACCGAAATGGTTGCGTGTAAAACTCCCGACAGGCGAAAGTTACAAAAACGTCCGCAAGATTGTTGACGAACATAAATTACACACCATTTGCGAAAGTGGAAGTTGCCCAAATATGGGCGAATGTTGGGGCGACGGAACGGCAACGTTTATGATTTTGGGAAATATCTGTACACGTAGTTGTGGTTTTTGTGGTGTCGAAACAGGCAAACCCGATGAAGTCGATATTTTTGAACCTGCACGTGTGGCACAATCTATCAAATTAATGGGTGTCAAACACGCCGTTATCACTTCGGTTGACCGTGACGACTTAAAAGACGGAGGTTCAGCAATTTGGGTACAAACAGTTAATGCTGTGCGTCATACGTCGAAAGGAACGACCATGGAAACGCTTATCCCCGATTTTGGCGGAAAATGGGAAAATTTACAACGCATCATTGATGTCGCTCCCGAAATTGTTTCACACAACTTGGAAACCGTTCGTCGTTTGACTAAAGAAGTGCGTATTCAAGCGAAATACGACCGTAGTTTGGAAGTTTTGTTCCGCTTGAAAAAAGCAGGAATGCGTACCAAATCGGGCGTAATGTTAGGTTTGGGCGAAACACACGAAGAAGTTTTGGAAACATTGGACGATTTGCGCAGTGTCAATGTCGATATTGTAACACTCGGTCAATATTTGCAACCAACTGCTAATCACTTGCCTGTACAGGAATTTGTGACGCCCGAACGCTTTGCGGAATACAAAGAATATGGCTTAAAATTAGGTTTCCGATTTGTAGAAAGTGGCCCACTTGTGCGTTCTTCGTATCATGCCGAAAGACATATTTTTGATTTGTAACACTAAATTTCCGCTGATTAACGCTAACAAATGAGCCAACAAGCTAAATTGGATTTTAAGGTTTTTAAACGTCTTCTTGTTTTTGCAAAAAATTACAAGCGTTACCTTGTTTTGACCTTACTTTTTACCATTTTTGTTGGGTTCTTAGCTCCTATTCGACCGATTGTAATTGGAGAAATTGTCAATCGTTTTATTGTTAACACACAAGATAAATCAGCCTTAACACTGTGGATTTTAATTTTGGTAGGAATTTCATTTGCAGAGGGAATTTTTCAATTTTTAAGCTCATATTTCAGTAATTTAATGGCGCAATCCATTATTTTGGACATTCGCAAAAAATTGTACGCACACCTTTTAAAATTCAGAATTAAATACTTTGACAAAACACCTATCGGGAATTTAGTAACACGCTTGGTTTCAGACATTGAAGCCATTTCGGACGTTTTTTCATCGGGTTTAATTAGCATTGTTGGCGACTTGCTTTTGCTCGTTGTTGTGTTGGTTTTAATGCTCGTTTCCAATTGGCAATTAGCTTTATTGTCACTCGCTCCTATTCCACTTTTGATTTGGGCAACACGGATTTTTGCACGTGCGATGCGCAAATCGTTTCAGTTAGAAAGACAGCAAGTCACACGTTTAAATACGTTCGTTCAAGAACATTTATCGGGAATGTCAATTGTGCAACTTTTCAACCGAGAAAAACAGGAATACGAAAAATTTAAAGTCATCAACGCAGGACACCGACAAGCGCACATCAACGCTGTTTGGGCATTTTCGATTTTCTTTCCCGTAGTCGAATTTTTGTCTTCGCTGTCGATTGCTTTTTTGCTCGTTTGGGGCGGTTTGTATGCGATGAATGGCGCAAATGATATGTCTGCCATGTTTGGGGAAATTTTTGCGTTTACGCTTTGGATAGGCATGCTTTTTCGCCCGATACGTCAATTAGCCGATAAATTTAATGTGTTACAACGTGGTATTGTGCGTGCCGAACGTGTTTTTGAAGTGTTAGACATGGACGAGACAGACCAAGAAAACGGCTCTGTTTCAACAGTGGATTTCAACCAAGATATTACGTTTGAAAATGTTTATTTTGCTTACAAAGACGAAAATTGGATTTTAAAAGACATCAATTTGACTATTCCGCAAGGAAAAATGGTTGCTTTTGTCGGTGCGACAGGCGCAGGAAAATCAACAATTGTCAATTTACTGACACGTTTTTACAGTTTTCAAAAAGGACATATTCGCATCGGAAATACGTGCATCAAAGACATTGATTTACAACATCTTCGCAAAAATATAGCGATTGTTTTACAAGACGTTTTCTTGTTTTCAGATACGATTTTTAACAACATCACACTCAACAATCCCAACATTACGAAAGAACAAGTAATTGAGGCATCAAAAGCGGTTGGCGCACACGACTTTATCATGAAACTACCCAATAATTACGACTACGAAATGGGCGAACGTGGTGGCGTTTTATCCGTTGGAC
>DAOMPZ010000072.1:5483-12342 GCA_035445045.1 Crocinitomicaceae bacterium
GGCAATTAATTTCGTTTATCCGTGCGTACGTCTATCAACCGAACATTTTAATTTTGGACGAGGCAACATCAAGCGTTGACAGCGAAAGTGAATTTTTAATTCAGCAGGCCACCGACAAAATCACGAAAGACCGCACAGCAATTGTGATTGCGCACCGTTTGTCAACCATTCAAAAAGCGGATATTATCGTCGTTCTCGAACAAGGAAATATTATGGAAGTTGGTAGTCATCAAGAACTTCTCAAAAAAGAAGGACATTACAAAAAACTGTATGATATGCAGTTTAGTGAGTAAATTATGATTGTGTAATAAGCGAGTAATTAAACCTTTACCGTAGATTAAAAAAGAAAATCTAACACCCTAAAAACTACAACACCAACAATATTTCGTACTTTTGTCGTTTTAGAAAGAACACAATATTATTATATAAACGATAAATGAACTTAAACAAATCCTTACTTGCTATTTTCGCTATTTTACTTGTTGAATATGGCTATTCGCAAGGTTCTGTCGCTCCGAAATATTCCAATGAATTTTTGCAAATTGGCGTAAGTGCCGATGCGCTCGGTATGTCAAATGCAGTCGTAGCGAAAACAAATACCGTTCATTCGGGTTATTGGAATCCAGCAGGTTTGTCAGATTTGGATAGTGGTTTTCACATCGGGGCGATGCACTCGGAATATTTTGCAGGTATTGCCAAATATGATTATGTGTCTATCGCAAAAAAAATAGATGCTAAAAGTTCTTTTGGTTTTTCGGTTATCCGCTTTGCCGTTGACGACATTCCAAACACAACCCAACTTATCGACAATCAAGGAAACATTGACTACGACAGAATAACAACCTTTACCGCAGGCGATTATGCGTTTTTGTTTTCGTATGGAAGAAAATTAAGCGTTCCAGGATTGAGTGTCGGTGGAAATTTCAAAGTTATTTACAGACAAATTGGGAAATTCGCAAAAGCATGGGGATTTGGCTTGGACGGTGGACTTCAATACAAATTAAACGACCATTTTAAATTCGGATTGATGATGCGTGACGTTACTTCTACATTTAACGCATGGATTTTTAATTTGACACCACAAATGCAACAAACATTCATCAATACAGGAAATGAATTGCCACAAAACGGTTTAGAATTGACGCTTCCACGTGTTATTTTAGGCGCACACGTTCAATATCCATTGGGTAAAAAAGGATTTTTTATCGGTGGCGAAATTGATTTACCAATCACAACAGACGGTCGCAGAAATACGATTATTCAGTCGAAAGCATTGAGTATCGACCCTTGTGTTGGCTTAGAAGTTGGCTTTAGAGAATACGTAACCATTCGGGCAGGTGTTGGGAATATGCAGTATATCAAAAATTTTAACGACACCAAAAGTCTGACCTTGCAGCCCAATATCGGGATTAGTGTCGGTATTAAATACGTAACCTTAGATTATGCGTTTACAGACATCGGCGACGTTTCAACGGCTTTGTATTCGCACGTTATCTCGTTGCGAGCTCGCATTGTAAAATCGAACAAAACTAAACAAGCTAAGTTATGAAACAACTTTTATTACTACTTACTTTTTGCTTATTCGGTTCATCATTTTTTGCACAAGTAAACGGAAATGAGTGGATAAATTACAATCAATCCTATTACCGCTTCAACGTTTACGCAACAGGCGTTCACAAATTAACGTATGAAACTTTAACAACCGCAGGAATCGACTTTTCGGCAATCGACCCCAGTAGATTTCAACTTTTTGGCAGACAAAAAGAAATTCCGATTTTTATCGTTGACGGCAATGACAATTCGTTTGATGCAGGCGATTATATTTTATTCTTCGCCGAAAAAAATGACGGTTGGTTAGATTCGTTGGTTTACGTTAATTCGGCGGGAATTGGAAACCCTGCGTATAGCTTGTATTCTGACACATTAAGTTATTTTTTCTCGTGGAACAACAGCACGAATAATTTGCGCTACCAATGGGCTGACAATCAAAATTTTGGAAGCGTTACCAACCAAACGAATTATTTACTTAAAAAATCATTTCTCTCGTTCAACAACGTTTATTATGACCTAAAATCTGAAAATAGTTACAGCAGTAGTTCGTATTTCTTAGATGGTGAAGGTTGGGGAGCAAATCAAGTGAATGGCGTAAATGGTTCAACACAGCTTTTCAACCTCCCTACTCCTCTACCCTACACGGGTGCTGGTGCGCCAACGACTAAATTTACAGGACTTTCTATATCTAATTCAAGCGCAACAAATACAGCTACTCCGACAGGACCAAACCACAACATGGCATGGCTCATCGGAACAGCACAACTACAATTTTATTTTGAGGAATTTTCAGGATACCAACAAAAACGTGTGTATTTTGACTTCCCAACGAATATGCTTGTCAATGGGAATACGCCTGTGCGCTACCGAATTGCAGCATCGTCTAATTATGCAACAGATTACCAAGCTGTTTCGTATATTGCTGTCGAATATCCGATGTTGCCGTCTTTAAACAATCAGAATTTTGACCGCTTTACAATCGACAACAATACGTTACACGCTAACAGTAAATTGATTTTAACACAAGCACCGCTTAGCAACCAAGGATTGATATTTGTACAAGGTTCACAACCCAAAGTTATTCCGACCAATCTCGTTTCAGCAGATACTTATCAATGTTTAATTCCGAATACTTTGACAGGAACACAACAAGAAATCATTGTTTCCAACGCTGACAGTTACATTACAGTTGGCGAAGTAAAAGCTGTGTCGGCAAATGCACGTTTTGAACATTACACCGTTGACCCGAACGATGATAAAGTGGTGTTGATGATTTACAATTCACAACTTGAAGCGTCTTCACAAAATTATGCTGATTACCGTAGAAGTCCCGCAGGCGGAAGTTATACCGTTATTTTAGCAGACATCGACCAATTAAGTATGCAGTACGGTGGCGGTATTGACAAGCATATTTTGGCAATTAGACGTTTTGCGCAAGACATCAGTAATTCATCTAACTTCATTCCGCAAGCCTTGTATTTACTCGGAAAAGCAACACGAGAGGCAAATGGCGCACGTAAAAATCAAGCTTTTAGAAACTATAATCTTGTTCCAAGTTTTGGCTATCCGTCAAGTGATGTGCTGATAACGGCTGGTTTGGGAAATACAATTTGGGAACCACTTATCCCGACAGGGCGTATTTCTGTTTTGACAAATCAAGAATTAGACGACTACCTTGACAAAGTCAAACTGCACGATGCGTACAATGACCCGAATGCAATTGCTTATACGTCAGAAAACAGAGATTGGCAAAAACACATCATTCATTTTTCGGGTGGTGCGACAATCAGCGACCAAAATGAGTTTTCCTACTACCTAAAAGGTATGGAAAATATTATCAAAGACTCGCTTTACGGTGCAGAAGTATTGACAATAAAAAAAGAAAATAGCTTACCACTTGATCCTGTTGCCGTATCGGAAGTGACGGACAGAATTTCAAAAGGAGCATCTATTTTAAACTTTTTCGGTCACGCCTCTGCAGATGGATTTGAAATCAATGTTGATGAGCCGTCCAATTGGAACAATGAAGGAAAATACCCTTTGGTTATCGGAAATTCGTGTTATTCAGGCGACATTTACCAAGCGACACGTTCCATAAGCGAACATTTTGTATTAACGCCACAAGTTGGTGCAATTGCATTTATGTCCACCGTTACGACTGGTTTTGCATTTTCATTAAACTATTTTTCAGCAGAATTTTACAAACAAATAGGGTATAAAAATTACCGCAAACCTTTGGGGTATTTGATGAAGGCAACGATAAAAGATGTGCGCAGTCAATATACACCGACAATTTACACCGAAACGACGTGTCAACAAATGTCTTTGCATGGCGACCCATTATTGGTTCTCAACTCGCATGAAAAAAGCGAAATAGAAATTTCCGATGCCTCACTTTATTTTGAACCCACCCAATTTGACTTGACAACTGACAGCATTACGGCACATCTCATTTTAACAAACATTGGTAAATCTGTTACAGATACATTTACAATTGATTTTACTCGCACATATCCAAACGGTGTGGATTCCGTGTATCATTTTACTTTACCAAAATTAAATTACAAAGACACGTTATCATTCAGATTTCCGATGGGAGGAAGTGATGCAGGAGGAATCAACGAATTTGCTGTAGATGTAGATTTACCGTCACAAATAGATGAATACGAGAATATTGTAAACAACCAAATCAAGAAGAATTTATTTATCAATATTGACGGAATTTCACCAGTTTACCCATACAATTTTGCCGTTGTTCCAAATGACACCGTAACGGTTAGAGCAAGTACGATTAATCCACTCGCAAGTTGGAAAACCTACCGTTTTGAAATCGACACAACCGATTTGTACAACAGTCCTGAAAAGCGTTATGCTCTTGTTTCGGGTTATGGCGGTGTGAAAGAAGTGAAACATAACCAATGGCTTTCGACCAGTGGAACACCCAAACCGCTGACGTGTACGGACAGTACGGTTTATTTTTGGCGTGTTTCCATAGATAGCTCTGTGCTTAGTTGGAAAGAACATTCGTTTCAATACATTCCCGATAAGTCAGGTTGGGGACAAGCGCATTTCTTTCAGTTTAAAAATAATAATTTTTACGGTATTGACTACCGAAGACCCGAACGTGACTTAATTTTTGACACGGTACAACAGACAATCGGTGCAAAAGTTATCAATAAACCTTCGTCAACAGACGAACTAAACGGAAGCCAAACCTTGTTGAACGGTCAAACGGTGGAATACGGAATTTGTACCACGACACCGTCTTTTTATCTTTCTGTTTATGACCCAATTACGCTTATTCCGTGGAAAACGTTTTGGAATGGACAAAATCCCGAACACCAATTTGGAAATGCTAATGACGGAAGTGCGTGTCGTAACCGCTTAGAACAATTTTTTATTTTCCGTCAAAATTCGACACAGCAATTAGAGAATTTCCAAAACATGATAGCTCAAATCCCAGACGGACATTATGTTTCCATGTATTCGGGATACCGAGTTGACACCACGCTTTGGAATAGCACGCCAACATCAATTTTTCAGACATTTACCGACCTTGGCGCAACACAAATTCAGACAGCACACAACAAGTCATTTGCTTTCGTTTTCCGCAAGGGAGATCCAACCTTTGTACATGAGGCTTTGACTTCGGAACAAGCAGGAGAATTATTAATTCTTTCAGTTCCTGTAAGCAGCCACCGAACAGACGGCGAAGAGAAATCTCCAATGATTGGCGGAGCAAAAAAATGGGAAACCATTTATTGGAAACATGAGCCAACAGAACTTGTTTCAACAGATTCTTGCATTCTGAAAATCAACTATTTCAATCCAAACATGGCGTTGGCAGGAACGTTGACTTATCTGATGACACCGAAAGATTCAATTTTGAATTTTAACACAATTATCAATGCGGATAACTATCCGTACATTCAGCTTTCTGCTCGCTTTATCGACACAACGAATTTAACACCTGCACAGTTAAACCGTTGGCACGTACTTTATCAACCTATTCCTGAAGCAGCAATCGACCCGTCAAATTTATACACGTGGTTGCCATTGAAAGATTCGGTGCAAGCAGGCGAAAAAATAAAATTTGCCGTTGACGTGCGAAATATTAGTGATTATCCAATGGATTCCTTGTTGGTACATTATTGGATTGAAGATGCAAACCGTATCAAACACCCCCTTGTATATCCACGTCAAGATTCGCTTCGTGTTTTGCAAACATTGCGTGACACCATTGAAATTGAAACAGCAAATTTGGACGGAACAAATATCTTATGGATGGAAGTAAATCCGTACATCAATGCGGTTTTAGACCAGCCCGAACAATATCATTTCAACAATCTTTTGCATATTCCGTTTAATGTTTCAAGAGATAAAATCAATCCGCTTTTGGACGTTACTTTTGACGGTATTCACATTTTAAATAAAGATATTGTCAGTCCGAAAAGTGAAATTTTGATTACGCTCAAAGACGAAAATCCGTACCTTATCATGAATGAATTGGCGGACACAGCAAAATTCGGTATTTACCTCACAGACCCAAATGGTGTCCAAAAACGCATTCCGTTTATCGACAATCAAGGCAATCAAATTTTGTTTGTCACGCCTGCGACCAACCAAAACAAACGCTTTAAAATATTATATAACAGTGATTTTCAAATGAACGGAGTTTATACCCTACTCGTTCAAGGAACAGACAAAAGCAATAATTTATCAGGGCAATTTGAATACCGTATTCAGTTTGAAGTTATTAGAGAATCGACGATTACGCACATGGTCAACTATCCAAACCCATTTTCAACAAGTACACGTTTTGCATTTACATTGACAGGTAGCGAAGTTCCCGATGATATTATCATTCAAATTATGACCGTAACAGGGAAAGTCGTTCGTGAAATTACCGAACAGGAATTAGGCCCTATTCACATCGGTAGAAACATCACGCAATACGCTTGGGACGGCAAAGATGAATTTGGCGACCAGCTTGCAAACGGTGTTTATCTGTACCGTGTTTTAAGTCAAATTAAAGGCGAAGACATCAAACTACGTGAAAGCGGTGCAGACAAATATTTCAAAAAAGAATTTGGAAAAATGATGTTGATACGATAACAAACTTTCGCGCCATGAAATACATTGAAAACTTTAAACAAATAATGGCTTCTGACCGTGTTTTGGTCGATGCTGAAAATTTACGTCGTTGTGCATCAGACGAAACGGAAGATTTTGTTTTTATGCCCGAAGTGGTGTTACAACCGATTTCGACAGCGGAAGTTAGTGCGATTTTACAATTTTGTAATACACA
>DAOMPZ010000073.1:0-12301 GCA_035445045.1 Crocinitomicaceae bacterium
AAATATTTTTTGCAAAATTCGATATTTTCTGTAATCGGTTCTTCCGATAGGTCAATCATGTGGGAGCTGTAAAGTGGTTTTCCTGTTTTCTTAAAATGCTCTTCGCTGGCATCAAGTAAGCCGTCAATCCAAGGTAATAATTTTTTAGCGCAATGGTCTGTATGCAAAATAACCGTTACGCCATATATTTCCGCTAACTGATGAACATGTAGTGCTCCTGCAATTGAACCAGCAATAGCTGCTTTTTCATTTTCATTAGAAAGTGATTTCCCTGCGTTATATAAGCCACCACCGTTAGAAAATTGAATAATCACGGGTGCATTTAACTTCGCTGCTGCCTCCATTACGCCATTCACCGTTGATGAACTCGTAACGTTTGCTGCTGGTAGTGCAAACTTTTTTTCTTTTGCTAACTTAAATATCTCTTGTACTTGGTCGCCTGTGGCAACTCCTGGACGAATATTATGTGCCATTTGTCTTAAAAATTAGAAAGGCAAAGTTAGGTAAAAAAAATTAGGGGGCAAGAAAAAAACTTGATTTAAGGTTAAACGGGTTGATTTTTATAAAAAAAACGATATTTTTCAGGACGCAAAACCTACTATGAAATTCTTTTTTATTTTCCAAAAAGTAATCAATTTAAAAAATTAATGTAATTTAGTGGATTAAAAAATGTACTCATAATTATAATCTGTTGAATATGAAAAATAAAATCCTTTTAACCGTTGTTTTATTTGCGTTTAATACGTGGGAATTGTTAGCGCAAGGTTGTTCGCAATGTAAAATTATTTCGGCACAACAATCGTCCCCAACCGAGATGGACGAAACGGCATTTACGTCCAACATCAATTATGGAATTTTGTATTTAATTGCTTTTCCGTATTTAATTATATTGTTTTTTTACAGAAAACAAGTGATGAGTTTTTTAAAGTCATTTTTTAATAAACAAACATCATGAAAACATTACGCTATTTATTATTACTGACACTTATTTTTAGTGCAGTTATTGGGTGTAAAAACACGCCCGAAACAGAGGAAGAAAACATCGTCGAGGACAAAGATTTTGCTTATCTTCATGGGAAATTAGCTGAAGTTGCTGCCATTGACGAGATGATGGACACTTCCAATTGCGCTCAATATTCGTTGGATTACGCCACGCAACAAAACGAACGCTATTTTGCAACCTTATTTTGCGACAAAAACGGCGATGTACACCGCATTGAAGAGTTGACTTCCAATAAAGAAATGCTCATTACACGCAACCGAATTTATTACGGAGATAAAGGTCAAATCTTTGCTACAATTAGCGAAAGACAAGAGCAAAGCGACACAACATTAAAATTAGTCGAGGAACTTAATTTTTACGATAACAACGGAAAAATTGAACGTTCGTTTAAAAAAGAAAGTGTAGGCGATTTTGAGGGCGACTATCTGCCGTCTAAAAACAATGTCGTATTGACAAAAGACCGTGTTATTCGTGCGATAAACCACGAAGGAGAATTTGCACTTACGTTTCAAGGAATTATCAAAACGGATAATTTAGATTATTTAATGGTCGGAACTTCGGGCAAAGACGGTTATACAAGTGCTTTGCAAATCGAGGCTAATACACCGTTTATCAAAGATGTTTATTTGAAAGAATTGCAGTATGTTGGCAAGAAAATCGACGTGAATTTTGAACGAAAAGTAATGGGCAATTTCTCGTATCAAGTATTTGTCGCTGCAAAGTGGAAAGAGTAACAAGTTAAGAGTGCAGAGTTAAGATACAAGACGGGATTAATAGTGAAGACCGTCTTTTGTCTAACGTCTTAAAATCATAATGCCCTAACATCCTAATGTCAAAAATAAAAATAGGTCAAAACCTCCAACAAATCGACTTCCCAACGGATTTACGGGAAAAATTTACCCTGCACGATTTGCCACAAATTTCGGCAGAACTACGGGATTACCTTATTGATGTTGTTTCTGAAATCGGAAACAGTCATTTTAGTTCGTCTTTGGGTGTTGTCGAATTGACGGTGGCTTTGCATTACGTTTTTAACACACCTTACGACCAACTTATTTGGGACGTTGGACATCAAGCCTACGGGCATAAAGTATTAACAGGCAGACGCAAACAGTTTCACACCAACCGAACATTAAACGGAATTTCGGGTTTTCCGACACGCTCCGAAAGTGAATATGATACATTCGGCGTAGGTCACGCATCGACAGCAGTTTCGGCAATCGTAGGCATGGCAATCGCCAGTAAACACAAGGGCGAAACCGACCGCCAACACATTGCAGTTGTCGGCGATGGCGCATTAACAGGAGGAATGACCTTTGAAGGGTTGAATCATGCTGGCTCGCTGAAAGATGCCAATATTTTGATTATTTTGAACGATAATTGCATGGCGATTGACCCGAATGTTGGCGCACTCAAAGAATATTTATTACAAATAACTAACGGCAAATTAACGCCCGAACATAATTTTTTCGAGTCCTTAAATTTCCAATATTTCGGACCTATGGACGGACATGATGTTGTTGCTTTAGCCGAAAAATTAGAAGAATTAAAACACATTTCAGGTGTTAAATTACTGCATTGTGTAACGGTCAAAGGGAAAGGCTACAAATATTCCGAAGAGGGAAATCCGCCCCAATGGCACGCACCAGGTGTTTTTAACAAAGAAACAGGCGAAATTTTAAAATCCGTATCAACGGAACAAAAACCACCCAAATACCAAGATGTTTTTGGCGAAACCTTGGTGGAGTTAGCGCAAGAAAACGACAAAATCATGGGTATTACGCCAGCGATGCCAACGGGAAGTTCGCTTATCAAAATGATAGAAAAAATGCCCGACCGAGCGTTTGACGTAGGCATTGCCGAACAGCACGCCGTTACATTTTCCGCAGGTTTGGCAACGCAAGGATTGATACCTTTTTGCGTGATTTACTCAACCTTTTTACAACGTGCTTACGACCAAGTAATACACGATGTTGCGTTACAAAATCTAAATGTTGTTTTTTGCTTAGACCGTGGCGGACTTGTAGGAGCAGACGGTGCGACACATCACGGAGCGTTTGACTTGGCGTATTTGCGATGCATTCCAAACATAATTGTTTCTTCGCCGATGAACGAAACCGAGATGCGCAATTTGATGTTTACGGCACAGCAACCCAACCAAGGAGCTTTTTGTATTCGCTATCCACGTGGAAATGGTGTTTTAACCGATTGGAAAACACCGTTTGAAACTATAAAAATTGGAACAGGGCGCAAAATCAATGACGGAAACGACCTTGCTATTTTGTCAATCGGACACGTTGGAAATGACGTTCAAACGGCGATAAAAAGTATTGCAGAAAATGGAATTTCCGTTGCGCATTACGATATGCGTTTTGTGAAACCTTTGGACGAGAAGTTGTTACACGAAATTTTCCAAAAATTCAAGCACGTTATCACCATTGAGGACGGCTGTGTGACAGGTGGTTTTGGAACGGCGATTTTGGAATTTATGGCAGACAATAACTATCACGCAAAAATTGTGCGTTTGGGTATTCCCGACGAATTTATACAGCACGGAACGCAAGACGAACTCAAACATTTGTGTGGCTATGATATAGCAGGAATTATGCGAGCGGTCGATGAATTAATCCAATCTAAATAAGAAAATGAAACTCCCAAAACTTCAAAAAGGCGACACTATCGCTATCGTTGCACCAGCCAAAGCGATTGATGAACAGAAAGTTATGTTTGCTAAAGAACGTTTGGAACAAGTAGGTTTTAAGGTAGTTTTGAGCGAACACATGACGGACAGTTTTCACTATTTTTCAAGTGATGATAATGTGCGTGCGCAAGATTTTCAAACAGCTTTAAATAACCCCGAAGTGAAAGCGATTTTGTGCGCTCGTGGCGGTTATGGCTGTATTCGCATTTTAGACAGAATAGATTGGGCGGTGCAACTGCAAAACCCAAAGTGGATTATTGGCTTTTCGGACGTGACGATTTTTCATCAATATTTGGACAAATGGGAAGTGCCAAGTTTGCACGCTACGATGCCTTTGGATTTTCAAACAGGAACGGAAAATTCGATAGAAACATTGGTAGAAACGTTGACAACCGCACAGTTTGACTACACCATTTCGCCGAGTAAATACAACAAAAACGGAACAGCAACGGGTAAAATTATCGGAGGAAATCTCTCTATCGTTTATAGTTTGATAGGCACAAATTTACAACCCGAGTATCTAGGAAAAATTCTGTTTATCGAAGATGTGGGCGAACCACTTTACGCCATTGACCGTATGTTTTTTGCCTTGGAAAAATCAGGAATTTTAGACCAAATCAGTGGATTAATTGTCGGCGGAATGACCCAAATGAAAGACTCCGAGCCTGGCTTTGGAAAAACGTATGAAGAAATAATTGCCGAACATTTGTGTTATAAAGACATTCCTGTGTGTTATAATTTTCCGGCAGGACATCAAAATGAAAATTTGGCGTTAATTTTGGGTGTTGAAACAAAAATGAATGTTACCGATGAGCACGTTTCTATCAAATCTATTTAAAATGAGAAAGTTCGTACTTTTTGTTTTTCCGCTGTTTCTGTTAAGTTCGTGCATCGACTTAATTGATGATTTAACGATAAACAAAGACGGAAGTGGAATTTTAAAAATCACCATTAACGTTAGCAAAAGTAAGCTGAAAGTTAATTCGCTTTTGGCGTTGGACAGTTTAAACGGTCAACGTGTTCCAAAAATAGGCGAAATAAGCGAAAAAATTGATTTCTATGCCGATAAAATTCGGGAGAAAGACGGAATAAAAAACGTTACTATTTCCAAAAATTTAGATGATTTTATTTTTAAATTCAACATCGATTTTTCCAACATTGAAAAATTAGAACTCGCCTTAAAAGAAGTATTGAACGAAGAAAATAGTTCGTGGGTAAACTTTGAATTTGATTGGATAAAATGGGAAAATAATACGCTTACACGTAACAATCTTAAAATTCCTGCCTCCCAATTACGCCGCCTAAAAGCCGAAGATGTTGAAGCGCTCAAAAATGGTTCGTATGTGTCTATCACACGTTTTCAAGAGCCAATTATCGAATTTAGCAACGACATGTCCAAACTTTCCACCGACCAACGTGCTTTGATGATAAAGACAAGTGCTTACGGCTTGGCTGAAAATACGCAGTTGCTGAAAAATACGATTAAGGTGAAGTATTGATTGGACGTTAAGACTTTAGGATTTTAAGACATTAGGACGGTTTTCGTGAAACACCATTTTCAACTTTCAATTTTCAATTTCCTCTACCGTAAGTTCAATTAGTAAGTACGAAAACTTACGTATTTCATAATATTTTAAATAATCGTAATTTTGTCAAAAAAAAATCAAACTATGACAAAGAAAATCTTATTTTGCCTGTTTATTATTTCAAATGTATTTGCGTTTGCACAACAGCCACCGTTAAACATTGATGAAAATTTCGACAATACCTTGGGCGGTTGGTTTGTTGGTTCTAAAGAAAACTATAATTGTAAAATAGAAGACGGGAAATACGTTATCGACTATTTTCCTGCAAAAGAAACCAATTTTAATTTTTTCTGGAGGAGTTTAATAATTGATGAAACGAAAGATTTTATCATTGAGGCAAAAATGCGTCATATTTCAGGCAAAGACGATAACAAAATAGGACTATCATGGGGTTGCGACGGTTGGAAAAACAGTAATTTCCTTTCGTTTTCGGGAAATCAATTCTATCAAGCAGGCTATTATGTAGATGGAGCTTATAAAGAAGAGATTAAGTGGACAAAAAACGCTGACCTTATAAAACCATCAGGGGAATACAATACTTTACGTGCTTATAAAAAAGGGGGTAAAATAACCTATTATATTAACGAACAAGAAGTTGCACAGTTTGATTTCCGCCCATTTTCGGGTAATAGTTTTGGTTTCTTAGTTAGCTCACCTATGAAAATAGACATCGAATATTTTCGTATTTATCAACATGGTAATGCACAAATTAATTTGATTGCAAGCCCTATTAACGGTTATACAAAAGAAAATTTAGGTGAAAATATTAATACGGAATATAGCGATGTTGCTCCAGTTATTTCTGCTGACGGAAAAACATTATACTACGTCATCAAAGAAAGTCCTCAAAATGTAGGTGGAGCAAATGATGATATATATGTCAGTTCACTTGGGAAAGACGGAAAGTGGGAAAAATCAGTTAATATAGGAGCACCTCTCAACAATACAGGAGGTAACTCTGTAATAAGCGTCTCGCCAGATGAAAACACTTTAATACTAAGCAACCTTTATAAAGCTGACGGAAGTTCGGCAGGAGCAGGAAAATCTATAACAAATCGCACCAAAGACGGATGGGAAATACCACGTAAAATAGAAATTGAGAATTACTATAATAACAATAAATATGCAAGTGAATGTCTGTCTTCCAATAAAAAGGTGCTAATTATGGCGATTGAACGAAAAGATACAAGGGGCGGTAACGATTTGTATGTTAGTTTTGAAAAAGATGGCAAATTTTCTGAACCACTCAATATGGGCAATGTTCTCAATACGAAATATTCTGAAAGCACACCGTTCTTGGCTGCTGACGATAAAACATTATATTTTTCGTCTAATGGACACCCAGGGTATGGCTCTAATGATATTTTTATGTCTAAACGTTTAGATGACACATGGATAAATTGGAGTGAACCTCAAAATCTTGGTCCAGAAATTAATTCAAGTAATTGGGACGCTTATTTTACCATTCCTGCCAATGGCGAATATGCGTATTTAGTTTCAAGTGAAAACAGCATTGGGAAAACAGATATTTTTCGTGTAAAATTACCCAAATCAGCAAAGCCAACACCAGTTATGTTTGTCAAAGGGCGTGTACTTAACGCCAAAACAAATGAGCCTCTTCCAGCCGAAATTATCTATGAAAACCCTGATAATGGCGAAGAAGTCGGCAGAGCATTATCCGACCCAATTACAGGCGAATATAAAATTGTATTACCAAGCGGTCAACGTTATGGTTTTATGGCTGAAAAAGAAGGGTTTTACGCAACAAGTGATTTCCTCGACTTAAAAAATGCAGGCGAATACGGTGAAATCACACGTGATCTTTATTTAAAACCGATTGAAAAAAATGTCACTTTCAGACTAAACAACGTCTTTTTCGATTCTGACAAATGGGAATTACGCTCTGAATCGGTTGCTGAATTACAACGTTTAGTTAGCTTTTTACAAAAAAATCCAACAGTTAAAATTCGTATAGAAGGACACACAGACAATCAAGGAAGTGCTGACCACAACTTAAAATTATCCAGTAATCGAGCAAATTCCGTAGTAAATTACCTCACATCGAAAGGGATTAGCGCATCACGTGTTTCGGCACAAGGTTTCGGATTGACAAAACCCGTTGCAACAAACGATACACCCGAAGGTCGCCAACAAAATCGCCGTGTGGACTTTAGAATTGTAGAGTAAGGATAATAAAACAACAAAAGACGTTACGAAAGTCACAACGTCTTTTGTCTTTGCTCTTATGTCTTTCGGTCTGAATTTATATTCTAATACAAATCCTTCCCAAGAAATTAATTCCTGCTTGTGGAAAGTAAAAATTCTCTTTTACAG
The DNA here is from genome assembly GCA_035445045.1 of Crocinitomicaceae bacterium. GTDB lineage: Bacteria > Bacteroidota > Bacteroidia > Flavobacteriales_D > Crocinitomicaceae > 40-80. Next base: position 7,625 of record DAOMPZ010000073.1, read on the forward strand.
TTTCTTGGTTGTAAATGTAGCTGTATGTATAGCCGTTATTTTCGTATTTCGTGTTGAGTAAGTTGTTGACTAACAAGCCAAATTCAATCCCTTCAATTTTAGGAAGTTTCCACAAATAACTGATGTTTAAATTCATCAAATAATAACCGTCAATACTACGTGCCAAGTCCGAAGAATTATCTAAAAATTGACGACCAACGTATTTTCCTGTTAAGCGAATGTTGAAATTTTTAAGCGGTGTAAAATGCAATCCATACGAAGCAATTAAATTCGGCGAAAGTGCTAAATCGGTGTTTTTATGCTGAATAGCTTGCTGTCCACCGTTGTCGTAATCATCGACATATTCGGTAAAGTCCACGATTTTATTCAAACTGTACGTTCCGCCTGCAGAAATTGCCAACCATTTTGTCGCTCGGTAGCTTGCTTCTAATTCAATTCCCGAACGGTACGATTTCAGCGCATTGGTACGTGTGTAACCGCCAACATCATTGATTTGACCTGTCAAAATCAATTGGTTGTGATAATACATCAAATAATAACTCGCATTAAACGCCCATTTGTCTTTTTGATAGCGGTTTCCGACTTCCAAATCATACAATGTTTCGGGTTTTGGACGGTTACCTGTCACGTTTTCCGTAAAATCCTTGCGTATTGGTTCACGATTCGACAGCGCAACAGAAACGTACGTGTTGTTGTAGTCGTTCCAATTAAACATCCAACCGATTTTTGGGTTAAAAAACACGTAATTTGCCTTTTGTGTTTCGTTAATTGCCGTACTTGACAAATCAGAAATTCCCTCAAAAACATACTGAACAGCACGCACTTGCAAGTCGCCAAACAATACATTTCGTTTGATGCGATAATTGACTTTCACATAGTTATTGAAGTCTAATTTCGAAGCATCGTCCGAATAATAGACATCGCCAATTTCTGAATTAGATGCATATCTTGCCCAAATCACATCGCCGTAATGTTTGCCTAAATATTGGTTGATACCACCGCCATACGTCAATTCAAAATTATTTTTGGTGTAATTTAAGTTGTAAATCATACCGAAAAAGTGATTGTCCAACCATTTTCTACGAATTAAATCCGAACGAGTAATTGTCGTTGTACTATCAATCACAAGTGGAGCGATGTTGTAATTTTCTAATTTTTGGTCGTTTTTGTACTCTTCGTAATAGCCTTTTCCACGTGTATAATGTGCCGAAACGTTTAATTTCCACGCCGAATTAAAACGATGATTGAAATGTAATTGATAGTGTGTTTGACTATATCTGTCCACTTGATTGTTGTAAGTAAATGAGTTGTACGTTCGTCCACTGTTGAGCAAATTATCCGTTTCTTCTTGCGACAAACCGTTTCTGTTTGCATACGCTAACATTTCGTTTTCATCATTTTTGATACGACTTTCGGGAACGCCATTCCACGCTTGATACGTGATTTCTCTTCCGCTGAAAACATTAAATTTCAACATGGATTTCGCATTAAACCACGCTCCAGATGTGTAAAAAGATTTCAAATCCGAGCGACTGCGGTCGATATATCCTTTGGATGTAATATTCGACAAACGAGCATCAAATGCAAAATGATTGTTGATAATTCCCGAACCGATTTTTAATGTGTTTTTCCACGTGTCGAACGAGCCGTAACTGTTGTCCAATTCGGCGTAGGCTTTTTGGCGAATATTGTCCGATTTCACATTGATACTCGCCCCGAACGCTGCCCCTCCATTTGCCGAAGTTCCGACACCACGTTGCACTTGGATATTCTCCGAAGAGGAAGCAAAATCGGGCATATTGACCCAAAACATTCCTTGCGATTCGGCATCGTTAATCGGAATACCGTTAATGGTTACGTTGGTGCGTGTTGGGTCAACGCCTCGAATGCGAATATTGGAGTAGCCAACGCCTGCACCTGCATCAGAGGAAACTACCGTGGATAATGTTCCGTCCAACAAATACGGCAAATCTTGACCAAAATTATTGCTCTGAATGTCCTCACGGCTCAAATTGCTGTACGTTGTCGGTGTTGTTGCGCCTGCTCGTGTCGCTTTGATTTGGATTTGTTCGAGTTCTTGTTTGGAGAAAAACAGTACAAACAAACGTTCGCTGTCGTTTGGTCGAATGGTGTCTTCCAAAACTTCGTAATCGCTGGCTTTCAAGACAATCGGAGTCGGTTTATCGACCGTCATTTTGAAAACGCCTTGTGCATCGGAATACACTTTTTGTTTGGTTAATGAATTGAAGATTTCAACTTTCCCGACAGGTTGGTTGTCTTCATTTTGGATTTTTCCTGAAAAGGAATTTTGTGCCAACAGTACGTTCGTCGAACATACAAGCACCGTGCTTAAAAACATTCTTGTTTTCATTTTTAAAAAATTTTAAACAAGAACAAGGGGCAAATTCTCTGGTTACTACTAATTGAATTTACGTGTAGAGAACAACTCTACTTTTTTTTCTTGGAGGCTTCGCAAAAGTCAATTATCAAGACATGACGGTTGAATTTTTGTAGCCTCCAATTGTTTCACTTCCCGTCGCAGGCATTATCCTGATCCAGTCAATGGGTATAATCTCAGCCTATTTTTTCAAACAAGCACCCCTTGGAGACGGGGCAAAGGTAAAACAAAATTTCTGAAACGTAAAATATTTTAGCGGTCAAATGCACTAAAACAACCAAAGCAAACAGAATTTCAGATTTAAAAGTGTAATTTATTACATTATTTTAGGTGGAATTGATAAAAAAATCCCATATTTGAACACTCATACAGTGAAAGTAGGGAAAATTGCATGGAAAAAAACTATAAAATAGGTGTTATTGGTAGTGGAAGTTGGGCAACAGCTTTGGTAAAAATTCTGTGTAACAATGTCGAAAAGTTAAATTGGTTTGTGCGCTCGGAAGAGTCCGCAAAATACATCAAAAAATACAAATCGAATCCTAAATATTTGCAAGGTGTTGAATTGAAATTAGACAAAATTGAAATCACAAGCGATTTGGAATATGCGCTCAAACATTCGGACATTATCATCATCGCAACGCCCTCCGCATTTTTGGTTTCACTTTTTGAAAACGTCGATAAAGCGCTTTTTAAGGATAAATTTGTTTTTTCAGCAGTCAAAGGGATTGTTCCCGAATTTTTGTCAATTCCTGCACGTTATTTTCACAAGTCTTTTGGCGTTCCATACAATAATATTGGTGGGCCATGTCACGCTGAAGAAGTGGCGTTGGAGCGTTTATCGTATCTAACGATTGCCTGTCAAGACGAAGAATTAGCGGACGAATTAGCCGAACTTTTGACGTGTCGTTATATTAAAACAACTGTTTCCGATGATTTATTTGGAACGGAATTTAGTGCTGTCTTGAAAAATGTCTATGCGATTGCAGCAGGAATTTGTTCAGGTTTAGGTTACGGCGACAACTTCCAAGCGGTATTGATTTCCAATGCGATACAAGAAATTGAAGACTTCATTGACGAGTTAAGTCCGATTCACAGAGATGTTAAATCGAGTGCGTATTTGGGCGATTTATTGGTAACAGCTTACTCACAATTTTCACGCAACAGAACATTTGGCTACATGATAGGAAAAGGGTATTCTGTCAAAACAGCGCAAATGGAAATGGATATGATTGCGGAAGGTTATTACGCTGTCAAAAGTATTGTTGAAATCAATAAAAAATTTGGAGTCGAAATGCCAATTGTTGAGGCTGTTCACAACATTTTATATGGAAAAATTGCCCCTGTTATTGAAATTAAAATTTTGACGGATAGGTTGAGTTAGGTGTAAGACTATCTAAATTAATCTAAATGTCCGCTACTTCAATATCGTGTTAACTTCTTATCACAAAATAAACGTCATCAAATACACAAGTAAAGCTGTGATAGCAGTGTATAAAAGTCCAATAATCGTTGTTATACCTAATATACGATGCGTTTTTGAAAACCCTTTTTCTAAACGTTTATTTCTTTTAAATTTTAGGTTGGTTGTAACAATGGTAACTGCCCAAATCAGATACGTTAATACCGCTCCAATAATGTGAGCAACAAGAATTATTTTAAAAGTTGGTGTTCCGTAGTATTCGCTGTGTTTAACAATACTTCCAGAACCTCCCGAAAAGCGAATTTGTGTTTCCAATAACACCAAAGCAACCATGCAGGTAGCAAACAAAATTTTGTGAATTTTAACGTGCTTGGCAACATTGCCCTTTTTGATATATGAAACGGCGTAAATTGCTATCAAAGGCGAAACCAATGTGAGCAACATGATTGCGGTATTTAAAATGAAAATCATACTTTTTGGTTTTTATTGACCTCAAAAATAGTTAAAATAATGATGTTTTGTTTTTTTAATAATTTCTTCAACTCCAACTTGTACCGTCTTTAGAGTCTTTAATTGTAATTCCTAATTCACCCAAATAATCTCTGATTTTATCCGATGTGGCAAAATCTTTTTTAGCTCGTGCATCGTGGCGTAAATCAATGACCAATTTCATGACGTCGTTTAATTTTTCGCCACCTTGTTCTTCTTTAAAGTTCAAACCAAGAATATCGAAAACAAACGCATGAACGGCTTTTTGTAAAATTTCTTTGTCTTGGGTTGTTATCGTTGCTTTTTTGTCGTTTACAGAATTAATGTATTTCACGACCTCAAACAAGCGTGCCACTAAAATCGGTGAATT
>DAOMPZ010000074.1:0-474 GCA_035445045.1 Crocinitomicaceae bacterium
CGATTTATCGGTAATAATCGTTGTCTTTTTAAGGAACAAACCACGCTGGGTAAGTCTTACATCCGTCGCTAATTTCGCTAATTTAAAACCCGATTTCTCGTGTAATGAAATGTGTTTAACGTTGGCAGAAATGTCAATTCCGTTGATTTGAATGTTTTTTGCAGAAAGGTAAATTTTCGTTCCGTCAATATGACCGTAATCTACGCCAAACGGCTGATGAATCTTGGTTCAATAAGATCCCATGTTGCAGAAGCATGAATTTTCGTTTCATCATCCATTTTGAAGTGAAAATCAGCAATACTTAAATTTTGAATGGTAATTTTAAATGGCTTTGATTTTGTCTTTTCTTTCGGACTAAAATAATCGACAAGATACTGAAAATTAAATGCGTGCGTAACGCTATCACGCTTCAAAAACGCACTTCCTTGGTTTAATTCAACATTTTTAAGATTTAAGTGTCGTCCTTGAATGAGT
>DAOMPZ010000074.1:505-1349 GCA_035445045.1 Crocinitomicaceae bacterium
GAGTAAATAATTTAACGAAACGTTAATTTGTTTGATGCTCGCCAAAGTATCACGATTTACATCATCCACATAGACATCATCAAGAATTAACTTATTGTAAAACAGGAAGTCAACACGTCCGATTGAAATTTTTCGCTCCAACTGCGTTGACAAATAATCAGTTACTTTTTGTGCAATTAACGTCTGAACATAGGGCGCACGAATAGCAAAAGCAAATACCGTAAGCAGTATCACAATCCACTCGATTATGCCTAACATCGTTTTTCCTATAAATTTCAGTACTTTTGTCATCAAAAAGCAAAGTTACACAAATTGTCCAATAAAAAAATAACCATACTCGCAATTGAGTCGTCCTGTGACGATACGTCGGTGGCTGTTATCCAAAATAGTACCATTTTATCAAACGTGATTGCAAGTCAAAAAGTACATGAAATTTATGGCGGTGTCGTTCCCGAATTAGCATCACGGGCGCACCAAAAAAATATTGTTCCAACAGTGCAACAAGCGATTGAATTATCAGGAATTTCGACAGCTGAAATCAATGCCGTTGCCTTTACTCGTGGCCCTGGATTAATGGGTTCGCTTTTGGTCGGAACGTCTTTTGCGAAAGGTTTTGCCTTAGCTAATAATTTACCGCTTATTTGTGTCAACCACATGAATGGACACGTTTTAGCGCATTTTATTGACGGTCAATATGCCGAAAAACCGCAATTTCCGTTTCTTTGCTTGACAGTTTCAGGCGGACATACGCAAATTGTGTTGGTTAAAGATTATTTAGATATGGAGGTTGTCGGCACAACAATTGACGATGCCGCAGGCGAAGCGTTTGACAAAAGTGCTAAAA
>DAOMPZ010000074.1:1359-12197 GCA_035445045.1 Crocinitomicaceae bacterium
TCCCTACCCTGGTGGCCCGTTGATTGACAAAAACGCAAAGTTGGGCGATGAAACGAAATTCAAGTTTAACAAACCTCAAATTGACGGATTTAATTACAGTTTTAGCGGTTTGAAAACGTCAATTTTGTATTTTCTGCAAAAACAAACCAAAGAAGACCCTGCTTTTATTGAAAAAGAACTAACTCATTTGTGTGCGTCTATTCAAAAAACGATTATTGATATTTTGTTTGACAAACTTATAAAAGTCGCTAAACACTACGGAATCAACCAAATAGCGATTGCAGGAGGCGTTTCGGCAAACAGTGGCTTACGTGAAAGATTGCAAAAAGAGGGCGAAAATAGAAATTGGACGGTTTTTATTCCTAACTTTGAATATTGTACCGATAATGCGGCTATGATTGGTATCACAGCGTATTATCATTATTTAAAAAATGAATTTGTCGGGCAGTCGATTACGGTTGACCCTCGTTTAAAAATGTAAGTAAGATGAGAAAAATTTTAATTTATTCGAGTTTTTTATTTTCGTGTTCGTTTCTTTTTGGGCAACAAGCGAATCTTAAAACCAAACACGTTATCATCGTTGTTATGGACGGCGCACGTTATCAAGAAACCTTTGGCGACACGACACATCAGTATATTCCGTATTTGAACCGCTTGAAAACGCAAGGTATTTTACACACCAATTTCCAAAATGACGGGTATACTTTGACAAACGCAGGACACACGGCAATTTTGACAGGAAATTATAAACCTCTGAAAAACAACGGAAAAGAACTTCCCGATTACCCGAATATTTTTCAATATTACCAAAAAGAAAAGGGTGTTGATAAATACAAAACATGGATTGCAACAAGCAAGGGAAAATTAGAAGTTTTGGCGAATACTAAAAATAAAACATGGTGGAATCGCTATATGCCAGCGACTTATTGCGGTGTAAAAGGTCAATCAGTTGTTTATCAGAACGATAACATCCACTTTGAAAAAGTCAAAGAAATTATTACGGATTATCACCCCGAATTGATGCTTGTGAATTTTTTGGAGGCCGATGCACGAGGTCATCAAAATAATTGGGACGGCTATGTTGGTGGTATCAAAAACATCGACCGATTAACGCATGAATTGTGGAATTTTATCCAAAATGACCCCGAAATGAAAGATAACACAACGCTTTTCATCACCAACGATCACGGACGACACAATGACGGTCGTAGAGATGGTTTTAAAGAACATGGTTGTAATTGTAGCGGTTGCCGTCATATTTTCTTACTGGGTTTAGGTCCTGATTTTAAAACCAATACAACGACAGATTTACCTGCTGGATTGATTGATATTTCGGCAACAATAGCGTATATGCTTAACTTCCAAATGCCGACAAGTAAAGGACGTGTTTTAACAGAAATGTTCAAATAATGGAAACAAAACTTGACGATTATATTGCTGAAATCAATGCTGAAATCATTGCGATTAGACGGCAAATTCATCAAAATCCCGAACTTTCTTTTCAAGAATTTGAAACGAGTAAACTGATTTTTGACTTTCTGAAAGAATTGGGATTAACACCACAAATCGTTGGCAAAACAGGTGTTACGGCAATTATTCAAAACGAAAAACACGACCTTTCAAAAGGTTGTATTGCCTTGCGTGCCGACATGGACGCACTTCCGATAACCGAGCAAACCGAACTTTCGTTTGTATCGCAAAATAACGGCATTATGCACGCCTGCGGACACGATGTTCACACGTCTGTTTTGTTGGGTGTTGCCAAAACATTGGTCAAATTCAAAGAGCATTTGAGCGAACCTGTCAAATTGATTTTTCAGCAAGGCGAAGAAGTTTTACCTGGTGGCGCATCGGTTTTAATTGAAGCAGGAATTTTGAAAAACCCAACTGTAAACCGCATTTATGGTTTGCACGTTGCACCTGAATTAAACGTGGGCGAAATTGGTTGGAAAAAAGGAATTTACATGGCATCATGTGACGAAATTCATCTGACCATTCACGGAAAAGGCGGTCACGGAGCGTTACCCCAAAACTGTATCGACCCGATTGTGATAGGCGCATCACTCATTACCAACATTCAGCAAATTATTTCCCGAAAAAGCGACCCAAAAATTCCAAGTGTATTGACATTCGGCTATTTTGAAGGTTTAGGCGCAACAAATGTCATTCCGTCGGAAGTTAAGATTAAAGGTACATTTCGCACGTTTAACGAAGAATGGCGCACCAAAGCGCACGCATGGATTAGCGATTTTGTTCATGCTACGTGTCAAGCCCATGGCGCAACAGCTGATTTAAACATCAAAAAAGGGTATCCTTTCCTCCAAAACGATGAAAAAACGGTTAGTGACTTCGTTGAAAAATTAAAACAAACGTCATCTATCCAACTCAAAGAACTTGAAATTCGCATGACATCGGAAGATTTTGCTTATTATTCGCAAAAAATTCCTGCTTGTTTTTTCCGCCTTGGAACGTCCAACAACGACCCAAAAACGCAGTTTAGCGTACACAATCCACAGTTTTCAATTGATGAAAAAGCGATTGATTTGGGGATTAAGGCGTTTTGTTTGGGTGTTTTGGAAATTTTATAATTGCAGTAAATTTTTACAATTGGGTTTTTGATTAATCAAAAAAACTACAACAAAAAATCCTCGTAATTCTTCTGCGTAATTATCTCAAAATTTGATAGTTCTCAATGAATGTTTTTGGTGTTTTAATGATATTAATTCCTTAAATACACCTCAATAACTCGTCGTCATCACAATCGTATCAAACGGAACAGTTGTTTGTTCGTTATTGCCGAGCGTTGTGGTATTGCTCAATGCGAAATAATAGGCGAATGGTTTGTTGCCATCTGTGAGGTAATAAAAAGTGGTGTCCAACACTCCGTAAAAATGCTGTTCTTCAGTTGTTGCGCACGTTTGGCAACCTGTTCGCCCTTTTGTTACTTTATACAGAAAATCGTCAAAATCGTTCACTTCATCAGTGTTTGTCAAGTGGACTTTTACCCAACTGTAAGCGGTCGTTCCGTAGTTGTATTCGATACTTTTTTTCGGGTCAAGACTGCTAAACGCAAGCGTTTCTTCTTTGTCGAAATAAAAATCCTTTTGTATCAGCACTTTGTAACTTTCAACACGGTTTCGAGGAAATTTCAAGTTGTAATTTCCGTTCGCATCGGTTTTTGTTCGTCCAACTTCCTTAAAATTTAAACTTGCTACGGCTTTTTCATAAATGATAACGGTCGCATTGTCAAGCCCTTTGTTTAACGAATTGTCGCTAATCACGCCGTGAATGGAGAAAGATAAATTTTTATCTTTATTACACGCATAAAGACTGAACGCAACAAGCAAAAGGAGAAGAAATTTGTTTTTCATATCCGTAATTTTAAAGTTCAATATCTAAGTTAAACGTTTTTTGCAAGGTTATTAGATTGATGTTTTTTTGCGACAATAGTTGATATTTGTCTTTGCCTGTCATGTATTTTGGTAAATTATCGGAATTTTCAACTACTTTCACGTCTAAAACAACCGTCCAATTATTTAGTTTTGTACGAATGTAATTTTGTAATTCTTCGCCGAAATTACGCATCATCAAGTCAAATAAAACTTCATTTTCGACCTCGTAACTAACCAATGTGCCGTCCAAAGCAGGGTCTTTTTTTGTCATAATGCTAAAAACGGTTTCGGCTGCAGGTCGTTCATTTTTTTTGATTTCAAACGCAAACTCACGCCAAACCATTTTAAGTTGATCGTATGTAAACTCCTGTTTGGGCTTGTTGGAAATGTCCTCTTGCGAGGCTTTTGCTTGCTCAACTGTACGGCGTTTAAGCTCTTCAATCGACAGAATTTCAGAATTTAACTGACCTGTCGGAGCGGGAAGGTCACGCACTTCTTTCTTTTGTAGCAAACTTATGCTGGGAGCGTTTTGTTGTGAAACAGGCACTTTCTTCACGTTGTCACGCAAAGAATTTTGACCAATAAAATCAATGATTTTTACCTTATCCGTCAGTCGTTTTTTTTTTCAAGCTCCGATTTTACAGAACTGATTTGCATCAATGCTAGTTCGACTAATAAACGTTGATTTTTAGATGATTTGTAATCGACATCGGCTTTGCTCAAAACGCCCAAACAACGTAAAATATACGTTGCGTCTAACAATTTTGCTTGTTCGATAAAACGATTTTCTACCGTTTCGCTTACTTCTAAAAGTTTTGCTGTACGAACGTCTTTACACATTAACAAATTACGGTAATGTTCTGATAATCCAATAATAAAATTATGTCCGTCAAAGCCTTTTTCCATGATGTCATTGTAGAGTAAAAGTGCCGCAGGAATGTCCTCTTTGTATGCGCTTTCAACGACTTTGAAAAAATAATCGTAATCTAATACATTTAGATTTTCCAATACCGCTTGCAAGGTTATCGTTTGCCCTGCGAAACTCACAATTTGGTCAAAAATCGACAAGGCATCACGCAACGCTCCGTCCGCTTTTTGTGCTATTAAATGCAATGCATCGGGGTCGGCCGTAATTTCTTCTTTGACAGCGATTTGCGCCAAATGATCCGCCATGTCCTTTACTTTGATTCGATTGAAATCAAAAATCTGACAGCGTGATAAAATGGTCGGAATAATTTTGTGTTTTTCTGTTGTTGCCAAGATAAAAATGGCGTGTGCAGGCGGTTCTTCCAACGTTTTCAGAAAGGCGTTAAACGCTTGTGTTGACAACATGTGAACCTCGTCAATGATATACACTTTGCGTGTTCCTAGCTGTGGCGCAATACGCACTTGGTCGATTAAGTTGCGAATGTCGTCCACGGAGTTGTTTGATGCCGCATCGAGTTCGTAAACGTTCAAAGATGCGCCCTCGTTAAAAGATTTGCACGATTCACACGTGTCACAACCTTCGATATTTTCCGTTCGGTTGGTACAATTTATCGTTTTCGCCAAAATACGTGCAGTCGTTGTTTTACCAACACCACGTGAACCACAAAATAAAAATGCTTGTGCGAGGTGATTGTTTTTAATAGCGTTTTTCAACGTCGATGTAATGGATTTTTGTCCAACAACGCTATCAAATGTCTGCGGTCTGTATTTTCGAGCCGATACGATAAAATCTTCCATAGAGCAAATTTACGAATTTTATTTTTACAATACGATATTCGTTGAAATTTTTAAAGATTTTCCAACGTGAACTTCAACATCTTATTATATAAATGAACTCTCAGCCCTCCTATTCGGTGGTTTTTATTCGGGTAAACGAAATAGTCAAAATCTTTGTTTAAGTTAATAAGCGTTTTGGCTAATTCCATAGCGTTTTGAACATGAACGTTGTCGTCCGCATCGCCGTGAATGAGCAAGAAATTACCTTTCATCTGTTTGGCATAAAACATTGGCGAAGTCGTTTGATAGTCTAAATTGTTATTTTCGAGTAAATTCATATAACGCTCTGTATAAACATTGTCATAAAAACGCCAATCTGTGACAGGCGCAACGGCTATTGCTGTTTTGAAAACGTTCGCACCTTTGGTAATCGCTAAACTTGCCATAAATCCACCGTAACTCCAACCTTGAATGCCGATACGGTCTTTGTCGATAAAATTCCATTTGGAAATTTCTTTGGAAACGGCAATCAAATCTTCTAATTCCAATTCGCCTAATTTACCATAGGTCTGTTTTTTGAAATCCGCACCTCGGTAAAGCGTTCCACGTGGGTCAACGCTAATGACGAAATAACCACGTTGCGCCAATAATTCATGATACATAAATTCAGGTCCACCGTAACGGTTATTAACCGTATTTGCACCTGGTCCGCCATAAACATGAAAATAAACAGGATATTTTTTGTTGGGGTCAAAATTCATTGGATAGATGATTGAGGCGTAAAGCGAATCGGTTGCTCCTTTGATTTTTGTAAATGTTTTTGGGCTTAATTGATAGCTTTCCAAGGTATTTTTCAACTTTTGGTTATCCTCTTGAACCGCTCGCATAATGCCTTTATCTGTTTTATAAAAAGCTATGGTTTTGGGTTCACTTGCCGTACTATAATAACCATAAAAATAATTTCGTCCCGACTCAAACGCACTAATTCCGTATTTTTTGTTTAACTCTGTTAATTGAGCAAAATTTTTACCACTCAAATCAACTGTATAAATAGCGCTATTATACGGAGTGTCAATCAGTGATGCTGTAAATAAAACCGTATTTTCTTCGGTAATTCCTGCAATTTCATGCACTTCGTAAAAGCCATTTGTCAACGCCGTAGTTTTTCCGTCTTCGGTAAATTTATAGATGCCTTTGTAGCCGTCACGGTCACTTAGCGTAATAAACGCATCTTCATCGGAAAGAAAAATCAGTTTGTCTTCGATTTCAATGTATTTATCATTTTTCTCTTCGTTAAGTAAACGTGTTTGATATTTTCCGTCGTTACACGTCACTTTGAGAAATTTCAAATGGTCTTGTTTTCTGTTGAGCGTTTGAACAATCAGATAATTACTTCTGTTTGAGAATTTTAAACGTGGAATATATTCATAATTTCCCAAATCGACAACTGCTGTTTTTCCTTTAATACGGTTGTAAATATTCAACTTAACAACCGAATTTTTCTCGCCAACTTTTGGATATTTCAACTGTTCATATTCGGGATAAACCTCATTTTGATAATAACTTAGCACGACAGGCGGAACGTCAAACTGTTCAAAACTCACATAAGCGATGTATCTTCCGTCAAAGCTAATGTCGTAAAATTTCGTTTGCGAAAACTCCTCTTCATACACCCAATCCGCTGTTCCATTGATAATTTCATTGTATTTTCCGTTGTGTGTAATCGGAAAAGATTTATTACTGATAAGCGAATAATAATACAAATTGTTTGCATGTGAAAAAACAAGGTATTGCCCTTTTGGCGAAAATGAAAAATCACGTTTTCCCGAAAGTTGTGGCGCAATTTGTTGGACAGTTTTTGTTTCAATATCATAAATATACAAATCGGAAACGGCACTATGGCGAAAAATGTATTTACTATTCGTGACAAGCAAAATCTTTTTCTCATCGGGCGAAACAATATAATCATCAATAGTCAATTTTACTTCTGTACCGACCATCGTTTCTACTTTTTGAATAGACGGTTCATACTGGTATTTGTTAATTTCCGTTCCGTTATTTTCTAAGGTTAGATAATGTTTGTTATCTTTTAATTGAAATATTGTCAGCGGTTGTTTTTCGTAAAATGTACTTGTTCCCCAAATTTGCTCCACCGTCAGCGGTGCTTTTGGAATTTGACCAATTACCAAAAATGAGCTATACAATAAGCCTAAAATAAATATGAAATTTTTCATTGTGTTAAATATTGTGAGGTTAAAGATAAAGAGTTTTTGTGAGATGTAATCAAAAAAAATATTTTTACAATCAAACTTACATTTCGTTTCCTATTCAAAATTTTCTTACCTTTACCTTATAAAAACAAACCCCATGAAAGCGAAACATTTTTTAATTGCCCTCACACTTTTACTTTTTGTCCTTGGCTGTAAGAAAAATCCATTTGACTACCGTACCAAATACATCGGAAAATGGAATTTTACAGTACATCAAAAGTCTTGGACACTAAACAACGGTTTTAATAACGACACAACTTATCAAACCGTTGGAACAATAAAATACGGTAGTGAATCCAATGAATTAAATTTCCATCCTTACGAAAACCCTGAGTATAAATATGTTATAATTTTAACCAAAACCGACAGTCTTATTGGTAAAGTTACAGATGCTCACCAATCGGGTACGGGGAAATTTCTATCTAAAAAAGAGGTTAAATTTACGTTTAAAGCGATTTATTTAGGTGGCGGTTGGATAAATGACATCACAGGAAAAAAAGTTAAATAATCGTATAAATCAAAACTTATATTTACTTTTGAACGCTAAAAATCAAATGAAAAAGACGTTTTTCATTACGGATTTTTCATTTGAACTAAAATTTTATATCATTAATTAAACATGAAACAAATCACTTTACTCGCACTGATTTTTATTTGTAATTTTTCTTTTGGGCAAACCAAAGACCAAACAATTAAACAACTTTCCAGACAAGTCGATTCCTTGGAAACAGCTTTAATTCAGGCGCAAAAGGAAATTCGAGAAATCAAAGATTCTAACCCAAAAATGTACGACCAAGTAAATTTTATTGAAAAGCAAGAAAAAGAACTAACGAAATTACAAAAGGAAAACGAAGATTTAAAAGCATCAATCAGCCGTATGGAAAGTCAACTAAAATTCCACACACGAGAATTGACCAATTTAAAAGGAAAATTAAAAGCAAAAGGACTTGATACGTTGCTTTCAGCTATGGAAGTAACTAATTTTAAGACACTTCCTCAATACGCTAAAAATTGCGCTTGCTTTTATTCGCAAGATCAAGCGGATTATAACAATCGTCAATTTTTGTACATCGAAGACGAAGGAAAAGATTGTTTGATAAACATTAACGATCGTCAAGAACGCTTGTTGGCAAAAGGGTCAACATTTACAAATGAGCGTTATACTTTAACGTTTGAAAACAAAAAACAAATCGGAACAGTTGGCGCAAACAAAAAATACGAAGCAACGCTGACGATAAAAAATACAAACGGCGAAAAAATTGCTTTTCCTGTTGTGGGTGTTTGTGGTTGCGACTAATTTTTGCATATGCCGTCTATCAAAAATGCACATATTCGCTATCGGATAATCGACCGAATGATACGCAACAAGTACAAGCCTTTTCCGTCCAAAGAGGAGTTGCGGTGCGCTTGTGAAGAGTCGCTTTTTGGCTCGGAAACAGGGGCAAATATCAGCAATTCTACGATTGAAAAAGATTTGTTTGCCATGCGTGAAGAAATGGACGCACCTATCAAATACAGCAAACGACACGACGGTTATTATTATACGGAAGAGGATTTTTCTATCAATGAAATTCCGTTGAGCGACGAAGAAATTGAATCGTTGAAATTTGCAACCAAAACATTGATGCAATTCAAAGATACTGCAATGTTTCAGCAATTTGGTTTTGCCATAGACAAAATTTTTGACCGTATTTCAACTTCCAGCGAATTTGGCAAAGACCAACAATCGGATATTATTCAGTTTGAAAAGGGATTTTCATCTTTTGGAAATGAATATTTACCGCAATTATTGGAGGCTATCAAAAATAAAAACATTACGCATTTTGACTACGAAAGTTTTGTTTCGGGCGTGCGCAAACCTCGAAAAGTTGTACCGATTTTATTGAAAGAATATCGCAACAGGTGGTATTTGATTTCATTCGATTTGGACAAAAACGACATCATCACGTATGCACTCGAACGTATGTTTGAACTCCGCATAACACCCGAAATTTACCCCGAAGAAATCACATTTTCAGCCAAAGATTTTTTTCAATATTCGACAGGAATAACCGCAGGCAAAAACGCAGTCGAAACCGTGTTGTTTAAAGCAAAAAAAGTTGATGCCAAATACATACAATCTCAACCGTTCCACTTCTCACAAAAGGTCGAAAAAGAAGACGAAAACAGCGTTTTATTCCGTATTCAAGTGTTGATTTCAGAAGAATTAATCCGTGATTTTATGAGTTACGGTGGCGGTATTGAGATTATTGAACCGCTCTCACTAAGGGAAGAATTGAAAAAACGTTTTGAAATGGCTTTGGGGAGGTATGAGTGAGTTTTGAATTACCTACCGTGTTTTCTACTATTGAATTTTCCTCACAAATTCATCGGGTGTGAAAACTTCAATTTCTGAACGTTTAAAATCTTTTGGGTTTCGGGTAACAATACAATCCATATTTGCGATACTGTAAGCGGAATTTATCTGTATAGCATCTTCAAAATCTTTATGCTCTGATTTTAAACTTTTTTTGATAATTTCTTGACTTACAGAAATCACTTGGACAAAATCCAATAAGTCAAATAAGATTTCACGCAGTTGCTTTTCGTCTATAAATTTTTTCAATAAATAATAGGTCGTCGCAAAGGCTTGTGAAGAAGTATATAGCTCCAAATCTCGACTTTCAGCAAGTTCCACAATTTCAACAGCAAGCTTACTGAATGGCTGTCGGTCGGCAATTAAATCTACCAAAATGTTGGTATCTAAAAATATACGTTTCATAAATGTTTCTTTTCATAATACGAACGTAATTCTTTTTCTTCATCGAAATTTTTAGGTAGTTTAACCGAACCAACAATTTTTTTCAGTTTAGGCAAATTAGTTTTAGGCTCAACTTCCTGAGTAAGGCTATTCAAGTAGCTTTCGACCAAATCTGACAAACTTCTACCTGTATGCTTAGCATAGTCCTTAGCACGTTCTATCAGAGATTTTTCTATTGTTAATGTGAGTTTAGTATTCATCTTATACGTGTTTATTTTACAAAGATACGTATATTATTGCTTAACACCAAAATTTCACCTCTTCTTCATCTTAGGATTAGGAAAATTCCATTTTTGACGGTCATTTACTTCTCGGTCTTCTTTCATGATAAATTCATCGTCAGAGCCGTAGATAATTTTGTATGCTTTTGCATGTATGGAATCTGATTTGGGATTTATTTTTTCTCGAGCAATTTGACGTCTTTCCTCTATGTTTCTGCTTTCATCATTTACTTTTATGTAATTTTGAACATATTCCGTATTAATTTCGGTTAATGCAAGTGCCTGAACTTTTTCCCATTTATTAATTTGACCAAATAACTGCGCAACGGTCTTACAATATTTTATGTTTTGTTCTCCCGATTTGTTGATACCTAATGGATAAATGGTTTTCGAGTTAAACTCCTTCATAAAATAATAATTTGACTCAAGTCCTTCGCCCATAGAAACTAAA
>DAOMPZ010000075.1:0-12179 GCA_035445045.1 Crocinitomicaceae bacterium
CAATTTTGAATGTAAAAACGGTCAACCCGTACTCTGATTTTCATCAAATAAATATCCGACTCCGTTTCTCCTCGGTGTCCCATGACTTGCGCAAGTCCTGTAATTCCTGGTTTGACGTGTGTTCTATAATTGTAACTATCAATAAGTTTTTCGTAATCTTGATTGTGCTTAATCATGTGTGGACGAGGACCAACTACGGACATATCGCCTTTTAAAACGTTGAGAAATTGCGGTAATTCATCTAAACTTGTTTTGCGTAAAAAAGCACCTATTTTTGTGATGCGTTTGTCGTTTGCGTTAGCTTGACGTTGGTCGCTTTCTTTGTTGACTACCATTGAACGAAATTTGTAGCACCAAAATTCCTTGTTGTCCTTGCCATTGCGTTTTTGTTTAAATAGAATAGGTCCTTTGGAAGATAATTTAATCAAAATACCTACTATTAAATACAACCAACTAAGGACAAATACAATAACGAAAAGACTAAAAATAAAATCAAAAGTTGACTTAACAAAACGATTGAAGAACGAATTCAACGGAATTGGGTTTAGCTTATAAGTAATGACATTTTTGTATTTTACAATGGAAAAGTCCTTTGTAAGCAAACTGTTTCGTCCGTCAGCAACAAGCAATAGTTCTATGTTATTATTCTCGCAGTGGGTAATTATAGCATTCATGTCTTTGCTAGAAATCTTACTGCCACTACAAATAACACGATTTACATTTGTTGTATTAAGTTCTTGTATGCCAGCTGAAACCGTTCCTAAACCATCAACTCTTTGTTTGTCATCATAGATTCCTAAACAAGAAATTCCTTCTGCTTTACTTTGATCAAACAGGTATTTCACTTCGGTAGAGTAGCCAAAGAAAATAATTGTAGAGTCAAAACTCTTTTCAGGAATGCTTGTTGCCAATATTGTACGTGTTTTTAATGGTTAAAGTCGCAAACATACAAATTTTTTCTCATTTTTTAATCGAGTTTAGGTAAGTAACGAAATTTTCACACGATCGGTTTGTAAATAGTGTGAAATTTTCAGAAAGATTGTATCTTTGTAAGCGAGTTAAGAATTAAGAGTGTAAAGTTAAGATAGAAGACGGAACTTAAAACTTATTGAAAATCTAAGCTCGAAAACGGGACAGTCGCATTGATTTTTTCGGCGGGACACAAACGACGAAGTTGGCTAAAAAAGAACAAACTGTTCGAAGCGCAGCAAGTTTTTGTTCTTTAGCCAACAAGGAAGATTTGGGTTGGCGAAAAATATCACGGCGACGAGCTTTTTGTTACTTTTTGGCGGACAAAAAGTAAGAAGAAAAAAAATAAAAAATATGCAAGCAATTACACAGTCAAATTTTAATTTTCCAAAACAAATTTCTGTTTACAAAGGAAAAGTCCGTGATGTTTACACCTTGGAAAACGGATTGGTGGTTATGGTGGCAAGCGACCGAATTTCAGCGTTTGACCATATTTTACCCAAAGGAATTCCGTTTAAAGGGCAAGTGCTAAACCAAGTAGCAACCTTGTTTTTAAATGAAACAAAAGACATTGTTCCGAATTGGCTAATCGCCACACCCGACCCAAGTGTTGCCGTTGGTTTAAAGTGCGAACCTATTCGTATTGAAATGGTTATTCGTGGTTATTTGGCAGGACACGCTGCTCGTGAATACAAAGCTGGAAAACGTGTTCTGTGTGGGGTTCAACTTCCCGAAGGAATGAAAGAAAACGACAAATTCCCAACACCGATTATTACGCCTGCATCGAAAGCGGACGAAGGGCACGATGAAGATATTTCGAGAGAAGAAATTATCGCTCGTGGAATTTTACCCGAAGAAATGTATGCTCAATTAGAAGATTATACCCAAAAATTATTTCAACGAGGAACGGAAATCGCTGCCAAACAAGGCTTGATTTTAGTTGATACAAAATATGAATTTGGTCTTCATGACGGAAAAGTTTACTTAATTGACGAAATTCACACACCCGATTCTTCCCGTTATTTTTACGCAGATGGCTACGCTGAACGTCAAGCTAACAATGAGCCACAAAAGCAACTTTCTAAAGAATTTGTCCGTGAATGGCTTATGGCGAATGGTTTCCAAGGTTTAGACGGTCAAAAAATGCCCGAAATGCCCGATGAATTTGTGCAAACAGTAACCGACCGTTACATCGAACTTTACGAGCGAATTACGGGAAAGAAATTTGAAAAATCAGACACATCAAATATTCAAGAACGCATTGAAAAAAATGTAACCGAATATTTGAACACTTTGTAATTAAAAAAATACAACTAAAAACAGTTGAAAAACAATACGATGAATAAACCAATGCCCTCTGATATTGAAATAGCAAGAACGAGTACGTTAGAACCTATTTCTAAAATTGCCGAAAAAATTAATATCCCCACAGAGGAAATAATTCCCTACGGAAAATACATGGCAAAAGTACCATTAGAGTTAATCTCAGAAGATAAAATTCAAAAATCCAACCTTATTTTGGTTACGTCTATTACGCCAACAAAAGCTGGAATTGGAAAAACAACCGTTTCTTTAGGTTTGGCAATGGGCTTGAATAAAATTGGCAAGAAAGCAGTTGCTGCCTTGCGTGAACCGTCTTTAGGACCGTGTTTCGGAATGAAAGGTGGTGCAGCAGGCGGTGGTTATGCCCAAGCGTTGCCGATGGAGAATATCAATCTTCATTTTACAGGTGATTTTCATGCGATTACATCGGCACACAATATGATTTCGGCATTGTTGGACAACTACAATTACCACAACCGAGGAACGGATAAAGCGTTAAAAGAAGTCGTTTGGAAAAGAGTATTAGACGTTAATGATAGAAGTTTGCGTAATATCGTTTCGGGCTTAGGTGGAAAAACCAATGGTGTTCCGCAAGAAGCAGGTTTTGACATTACGCCCGCATCGGAAATTATGGCAATTTTATGCTTGGCAAGCGATATGGAAGATTTACGCCGTAGAATTGAAAATATCTTGTTGGGTTACAAGGCGGACGGTAGTATTTTTACCGTAAAAGATTTAGGCGTGGCAGGTTCTATCACGGTTTTGCTGAAAGATGCCATTCACCCGAATTTAGTGCAAACAGTTGAAAATACACCTGTTTTTATTCACGGTGGACCTTTTGGAAACATCGCACACGGCTGTAATTCAGTTATTGCGACAAAAATGGCGATGAGCCATGCCGATTACGTCGTTACCGAAGCTGGTTTTGGTGCGGATTTAGGTGCTGAAAAATTCTTTGATATTAAATGTAGAAAAGCAGGACTTTCGCCTAAATTGACGGTTATTGTTGCCACAGGTCAAGGATTGAAAATGCACGGAGGTGTTGCGATAGAAGATATAAAAACAGAAAACACAGCAGGTATTACACAAGGATTGGAAAATCTAAAAAAACACATTCAAAACATGAAAGCTTTCGGGCAAACTGTCGTGGTAGCTTTCAATAAATACAACATTGATACGGACAAAGAAATTCAGATTGTTCAGGATTTTTGTAAAAACGAAAACATCGGTTTTGCTGTAAATAATGCCTTTGTAGAGGGTGGAAAAGGTGCAGAAGCATTAGCAAATTTAGTGGTTGACTCCATTGAAAATAATCCGTCTAAAAGTTTATCTTTAGCCTATAACGACACGGATAGCATTACCGAAAAAATTGAAAAAGTATCCAAAAATATTTACGGTGCTGCATCGGTTAATTTTAGCAATGTGGCGTTAAAGAAAATAGCGGATATTGAAAAAAGTGATATGCGTAGTTTTCCGATTTGCATTGCCAAAACACAATATTCATTTTCTGCCGATCCTAAAGCGTATGGCGTAAGCACGAATTTCGAGTTTCAAATTAACGACATTGTTATCAATCGTGGTTCTGAATTTATCGTTGTGGTTGCAGGCGATATTATGCGTATGCCAGGATTACCAAAACAACCGCAAGCACTTCATATTGATTGGGTTGACGGACAAATTGAAGGTTTGAGTTAAGCTGAATGTAATGCACGACATTGAACCGTATTACAGTTGGCGTGACAATTATGTTGCCTCGGACGATAAACGCTCGCCGTTTTACCGCCGCATATACAGTGAATTTGAATTTACGGATAGCGTTTATAATTACCTAATACACCCTCAATGGGATAATTTTGGGTCGTCCACGCTGTTTTTAAAAATTCTGTATTCGGATTACGATGAGGGTTTTACGATAATCGAATTAATCGGCGAATGGAACGATGCTTTGCACAACGATATTATGATTTTAAAGCGTGATATTATCGAACATCTCATCACAGAAGGCATTAACAAATTTATTCTAATTGGCGAAAACGTACTAAATTTCCACTATTCGGACGATTGTTATTACGAAGAATGGTTTGACGAAATCGAAGACGGTTACATCGCTTTGGTAAACTTTAGACAACACGTTTTAAACGAATTTAAAGCCATCAACATCGACCAATATTTCTTGTTGGGTGGCGAATTACAAGAAGTTTCGTGGCGAACATTCACACCCGAAAATTTCTTTCTGAAAATAGATGATTACGTACAAAAACGTTTGTATTAATCAAGTTAAGAGTTAGGAGTGATGAGTGAAGATATGTGACTGAATTTAAAATCTACCGAAAATTTTTGCTCGAAGACGGACGGTGATGAGTGAAGATACGTGACGGAGTTGAAAACTTAATGTAAATTCATCTTAACTCATAACTCTGCACTCTGAACTTTTTTATATCTTTGCAAGCAAAAAAGAATATGGAAAATCAAACGCTTACGCAGTTAAAAGTATCTAAATTAGCAGAAGGAATTATCGGTTCTGAAATTTTAAAAATAGCAGGAGAAGTAAACGCTTTAATCAAACAAGGTCAAAAGATTTATAATCTGACAGTTGGAGATTTTTCGCCGAAAGAATTTCCAATTCCCACGGAGTTAAAACAAGGAATTGTACAAGCATACAACGATGATTTCACGAATTATCCGCCTGCAAACGGTATTCCCGAATTGCGTGAGGCTGTTGCGAACTTGTTAAAAGTGCGTGGAAATTTAGAATATTCTACAGAAGATATTTTGGTTACAGCAGGAGCAAGACCGATTTTATACGCTGCTTTTCAAGTGCTTGTTGACCCACAAGATACGATTGTTTATGCCGTTCCGTCTTGGAATACCAATCATTATGCGTATTTGAATAGTGCTAACCCGAAAATAACTTTATGCCATCTGCGGACGACATTCGACCGTCTATTCAATCGGCAAGTGTGATTGCTTTGTGTTCGCCTCAAAATCCTACGGGAACAGTTTTTACAAAAGAAGGCTTGGAAGAAATTTGCGACATGATTTTGGAAGAAAACAACCGTCGTGGCGCAGGTGAAAAACCTGTTTATTTGATTTTTGACCAAATTTATTGGGAATTAACCATGGAAGGAACGACACACTACAATCCTGTTGTTTTGCGCTCCGAAATGAAAAATTATACGGTTTTTGTGGACGGAATTTCCAAATCACTTTCGGCAACAGGTGTGCGTGTTGGTTGGTGTTATGGACCAAGCTACGTGATTGGAAAAATGAAATCGTTGCTTTCGCACGTTGGAGCGTGGGCACCAAAACCCGAACAAGTAGCGACAGCGAAATATTTAACAGATTTAGAAACGTACGGCGCATTTATCCAAAACCAACGTGAAAAGATTTACGCACGTATGAATGGACTTTACAAAGGTTTTATGACTTTGAAAGCTGACGGTTTTGCAGTTGATGCGATTGCACCACAAGCGGCGTTGTATTTAACGGTAAAATTTGACTTACACGGAAAAACAACCGCTGACGGAAACGTTTTAGCAGAAACCAAAGACATTACAAGCTATTTATTGAACGAGGCTAAAATTGCAGTCGTTCCGTTCTATGCGTTCGGAGCAGACACCAACTCGCCTTGGTATCGTATTTCTATCGGAACGTGTGCCGTTTCAGATGTCGAAAAAATCATTGACAGCTTGCGCAATGCGTTAAGTAAATTAAGCTAAGAAAAAATATATTTTTCAAGAAACACCGATAGCAAAAACTATCGGTGTTTCTTATTTTAAGTTATACATAATGCCAACGGTTGCATAATAATTTTTCCACATATTTTTTTCTAGTTTAGATAGTCGCTCATAGAGTATGTGAAAATCAGTATTTAAGTTGAGTTGCAGGAAGATATTGTCAGAAAGTTTGAATTCATTTTTTAAACCTGCTGTTAACCCAACTGTTAAATTGCGAATGGCTTTTGTTAGTTTTACCACTTCATGCTTTTTTTCACCTTCTGAATTTTGAGCATAATATTCTGTTTTAAGATTACCCCCAAGTGTAAAACCCGATGTGAAAAATAAGCGATAATTCTGTTTGTACATAAGCGGTAAAAGATTTTTTATCCAAAAATTCAATAAATCGTTTTTGATTTTGTACATATTGTAAACTAAGCCAGAGGCGTACGCATCAGGAGTGTACAAATAACCGTCTTCGATGAGAATACCTCCTGTTTTGGATATTGGATTAAAATGATAATTATAATGCGAATATTGAAAAGCTAATTCGGTGCGAACACGAGGAAATTTTTTTAATAGAAAATTAAAAGCTACGCCTGTGTTATAAGATGTTCCAAATTTTGAAAGGCGTTCTCGTTTTACGATACCACTACCCCCATAAACGCCAAATAAAGCTACGATATTTTCTCGCTTAGGTCGTTCCGTTCTTTTTTGTAAATACCTATAAACACCAACTTCTAAATTATACCAATCCCAAGTATCGGAACTAGACCATTCAACGTGCAGTTTCCCAACAAGATTCAAATTTGCGTGTAAAACCCATGATTTGGATAAATAAAACTCATTTTTAAATCCTAATGACGCTCCTCCGATAAATCTTCCACCATATTTTCTGCGGTAATAGGTGCTTAATAGATTTTCTTCTAAATCATACGATTTCGATACTTCAAGATAGACAGGTGCTACATGTAGCGAAACTCCCATTCTGAAAGATAATTGATAGTTTTTGTGTTCCACTATGGGATAATTTAATCTTAAACCCGCTCCAAGAAATCCTATTTTGTAATCGACATGACTTATATCGCTATAATAATTATGAATGTAACTATAACGATCTTCTTCATATTCGATAAATGGTTCAAGGGTCAGTTTGGGTTCGCCTTTTGTCGGCAACATAAAACTTATTCCAACAGTGTTTACCATGCCAAGTTTGTATTTTCGGTTTGGCGAATTTTTATATTTTCGAGTACCTATTCCGCTGTATATACCGATTTGTTTGAGTAACGTTTCTTGCTCCCAAGATGTGAACGATACAAGTAAAAACAGTATTAAAATGACCTTTTTCATAGCAACGTCGATTTGTAATCAAAACATAAAGTTAGTTTATTTTGTGAGAAAATTCAATTAGGCGTAAAATAATTTGTGTTTTGTGATGAAATATAAACGCTTGTGTTTTTCAAATTTCCCTTTTAAATTCCTATTTTTGAACCATAATTTAAAAAGTATGTCACAGAAACCTGCCGTTCCAAAAGGCACAAGAGATTTTTTGCCACAAGATGTTTTAAAACGCACGTATTTGTTTGATACGATAAAATCAGTTTTCAAACGCTATGGGTTTGCACCCATTGAAACACCGTCTTTTGAACTTTCATCAACGCTTATGGGAAAGTACGGCGAAGAGGGCGACAGGTTGATTTTCAGAATTTTAAATTCAGGCGACAAGCTAAAAAAAGCAGATATTGAGGCATTGCAAAATGAAAATTTACCTCGTTTTGCGAACTCTTTAGCCGAAAAAGCATTGCGCTACGATTTGACCGTACCATTTGCTCGCTTTGTGGTGCAACACCAAAATGATATTAATTTTCCATTCAAACGTTATCAAATTCAACCCGTTTGGCGTGCCGACCGTCCGCAGAAAGGGCGTTATCAAGAGTTTTACCAATGTGATTGCGACGTCGTTGGAAGCGAATCGTTGGTGTATGAAGTTGATTTTGTACAGATTTTTGATGAGGTCTTGACAGCGTTAAACATTCCGTCGTTTACGATTTTGATTAATAACCGTAAAATTTTAAGCGGAATTGCCGAAGTAACCGACCAACAAGAACATTTAATTGACATTACCGTTGCGATTGATAAATTGGATAAAATCGGGAAAGAAGGCGTTATCAAAGAATTGTTAGAACGTGGAATTTCAGAAAATGCGATTGATAAAATCACACCACTTTTTGACTTTGCAACGTCGTTTGATAACGATACAGCGATTGCCGAAATGAAAAAATATTTGGCTACTTCTGAAGTCGGAATGAAAGGCGTAGAAGAGTTGGAATATGTCTTAAATCGCACCAAAGAACTTGGCTTACAACGTGCTACGGTTAAATTTGATGTCACACTTGCACGAGGATTAAACTATTATACAGGAGCAATTTTTGAAGTCAAAGTAAACGATGTTGTTATGGGAAGTATCTGTGGCGGTGGACGTTATGATAATTTGACGGAGCTTTTTGGCTTGAAAAACGTGTCGGGTGTTGGGATTTCGTTTGGTGCAGACCGAATTTTTGACGTGCTGAACGAGTTAAATCTTTTCCCTGCCGATTTGGAAAAAGGCATTCCGTTGTTGTTTGTTAATTTCGGCGAAAAAGAAGCGTTTTATTGTCAAAAAATGATGAAAGATATTCGTGCAAACGGTATTGCCTGCGACATTTACCCCAGTACGGCAAAAATCCAAAAGCAGATGAAATATGCAAACGACATTCGGGCGCAATACGTTGCTTTGGTTGGAGAAGAAGAAATGAAAAACGATGTAATTTTGCTTAAAAACATGACTTCGGGCGAACAAGAAGAAGTGAGTTTGGAAGAGATGATACATCATTTATTGAAATAAAATTATAAAATTGGGAAAGTATGAGTGTTTTCAATATTAACAATAATTGGTTGTTTTTGAGCGAAATAGACCGATTGCTAAAATCTGAAACAACGATTAAGTTGAGCGAATCAGCGATTGAAAGCGTGGTGTATTGTCGTGAATATTTGGACAATGCCATGCAAGACGAAAC
The DNA here is from genome assembly GCA_035445045.1 of Crocinitomicaceae bacterium. Classification (GTDB taxonomy): domain Bacteria; phylum Bacteroidota; class Bacteroidia; order Flavobacteriales_D; family Crocinitomicaceae; genus 40-80. The sequence goes on from DAOMPZ010000075.1 coordinate 9,065, forward strand.
GAAAGTGATTTACGGTATAAACACAGGTTTTGGCTCGTTATGTAACACGGTTATTGACAGCGAAGATTTGTCGTTATTGCAAGCAAATTTGGTTCAGTCACACGCTTGCGGTTTGGGCGAAAGAGTACCGAATGAAATTGTAAAACGAATGCTTTTGCTGAAAGTTTTGGGCTTGGCACACGGAAATTCAGGCGTTCAGTTGCAAACAATCGACCGACTTTTGTTTTTTTACAACAACAATATTTTTCCTGTAGTTTACGAACAAGGAAGTTTGGGAGCATCAGGCGATTTAGCTCCGTTGGCACATTTGTGCCTGCCGATTTTAGGGTTAGGCGAAGTCGAAATTGACGGAAAAGTTGAAAATTCGTCTGTTTTGGAACTGCGTTATGGATTAGAACCGATTAAATTAAAGTCAAAAGAGGGATTGGCATTGCTAAACGGAACGCAATTTATGAGTGCGTATGCGAGTTACTGCGTGACACAAGCCGAAAAATTATGGGAGCAATTCAATCGTGTAGGAGCAATTTCGTTAGAGGCCTACGACGGAAGAATAGAACCTTTTGGAACGGCTGTTAATGAAATTCGTAAACAAGAAGGACAACAATGTACAGCGTTAATTTTCAGAGAATTATTAAAGAATAGTGAACTAATTTCTCGCCCAAAAGCACACGTTCAAGACCCATATTCGTTTCGTTGTATTCCGCAGGTTCATGGCGCAAGTTACGATGCTATTCAGTACGCTAAAAATATTGTCGAGCGAGAGATTAATGCCGTTACCGACAATCCAACAGTTTTTCCCGATGAAGACAGTATTGTTTCGGCAGGAAATTTCCACGGACAACCACTTGCGATGGTCATGGATTTCTTGGCAATCGCCATGGCAGAAATGGGGTCAATTTCGGAGCGTAGAACCTATAAATTAATTAGCGGAACACGTGATTTACCTGCGTTTTTGGTCGCAACACCAGGTTTAAATTCAGGATTTATGATACCGCAATATGCGCAAGCATCGGTTGTTTCGCAAAATAAACAGTTGGCAACGCCTGCGTGTGTGGACACAATCGACTCGTCAAACGGACAGGAAGACCACGTAAGTATGGGAGCAAATGCCGCAACGAAATTATACCGTGTCATTGAAAATTGTTACAAAATTCAAGGTGTCGAATTGATGAATGCCGTACAAGCATTAGAGTTCAGACGACCGTTAAAATCAAGCGAAAAACTCGAACAAATCGTTTCCGATTACCGCAAAGTTGTCCCAAATATCGAAGTAGATACGTATATGCACCCACTCATGGAAAAAAGTATCAATTTCTGTAAGGAGGGGTTTTGAGGATATTTCAAAAAAAACTCAATCCTTCTCAAACTTATACCCCAAACGTTTACCCGTCTGCAAGCTGATACTGTTGGCGATTGCAATGGCTTGTTGGACGTTGATTTGTGCAACCATTTCGTAAGGCGGTGTCAATAAATCGAAGTTTATGGCGTAAGCAAATGCACTTTGAATGATAAAGCGCATCATTTCGTCACAGATTTTACCTTCGGAAAGTGGTTTGAATCGTTTGGCGATTTCATTTTTTCCCTCGACAAAAAAGTGTCCGTCTTTGTTGACAAAAATACGTGCTATCAAATAACCCGAATCGCCTAAACGTTGCTTAATCATCGACTCCGCAAGGAAATTGTAAATGTAAATAATGCCGAAATAACCCCGTGTGAAATCTTCTTTCAAATAATCTTCTTTCCAAAGTGGATTGGTTTCTGGCAATAGAAAAACGTTGTTGTGCTGATGAAAAATCAAACAATCACTTCCGACAAAAGCCTTGATTTCCGTTCCGTCTCGGTCTTCGATACTCATGCGAATACGTTCGTCAGATAGCCGTGACTTGAAAAATGCTACTTCTTCCGTCACGACCGTTCGCAAATGCGCAAATGTATCTCGTAAATCTTTAACAATATCTTGTTTGAGTGAGACTTTATTTTCGAGTAAAGACAATAATTCTTCACGATTTTCTTTGACCTCCGTTGAGATTTCGATTTCTTCCATAATAACTTCAGTTCGAATATAAAATTAATATGCTTTTGCAAAAACTACTCTTTTCTTACTTGGCTTTCCTGTAACCATACAAACGCCGTCTTCTTCAGGTTGGTCTAACGGAATACAACGAATGGTTGCTTGTGTTTCTTCTTTTACTAATGCTTCTGTTTCTTCTGTTCCGTCCCAATGTGCAAGGAAAAAACCACCGTCTTTTTCCAATTTTTCTTTAAATTCGGCGTAAGTGTCCACTTTTTGAATACGTGAATTTTTCATTGCTTGCGCTTTTTCAAAAAGATTGGTTTGAATATCGTCCAAAAGTGATTGAATAGTTTCTGCTAAATTGTCAAACGAAATCACTTGTTTTTCTTTCGTGTCACGGCGAACAATTTCCACTTGGTTGTTTTCCAAATCACGTGCGCCCATTGCCAAACGCACAGGAATACCTTTCATTTCATATTCGGCAAATTTCCACCCTGGACGTTTTTGGTTATCATCATCATATTTAAAGGAAATTCCTTTAGCTAAAAGTTCTTTTTTAAGACCGTCAAATTTTTCGGTGATTTTCGCCAAATCTTCGTCTGTTCTAAAAATCGGAACGGCAACCACTTGAATAGGAGCGAGGACAGGAGGTAAGACCAATCCGTCATCGTCCGAATGTGACATAATCAATGCGCCCATCAAACGGGTCGAAACACCCCAAGACGTTGCCCAAACGTAATCTTGTTTTCCCTCTTTGTCGGTAAATTTAACGTCAAATGCTTTGGCAAAATTCTGTCCCAAAAAGTGTGAAGTTCCTGCTTGCAAGGCTTTTCCGTCCTGCATCATCGCCTCAATACAATAAGTGTCGTCTGCACCTGCAAAACGTTCGCTTGGTGTTTTCTTGCCACGAATGACAGGAATAGCCATATATTTTTCGACAAATTCGGTGTAAACGTTCAACATTTTTTCAGCCTCTTCAATCGCTTCGGCTTTGGTTGCGTGCGCCGTGTGACCTTCTTGCCATAAAAATTCAGCGGTGCGCAAAAACAAACGTGTACGCATTTCCCAACGCACAACATTCGCCCATTGATTAATTAAAAT
>DAOMPZ010000076.1:0-11938 GCA_035445045.1 Crocinitomicaceae bacterium
CAGAGGCTGCACAATTATTCGTGTCTATTACATGAACAAAATAAACTCCCGCAGTGTCAGCAAGAAAAGTCTGATTAATTGAACCATCGTGCCATTCATAGGTTGCACTTACATTTTGTGCATCTAAAGTCATACTGAAAATTTCGCCTTGACAATAAATCGTATCAACACCTAATTGAACAATCGGCAAATCATTAACTGTCAAATTAATCGTTAGTACGCTGTCGCACCCCATTGTCGTTTGAATAGTATCTTGATATGTTCCGCTCGTGTTCCACGTATAAAGTCCGCTCGGCGAAGTATAACTAACACATACCGCTGGTGCAATCGTTGCATAATGAATAATAGGCTGTTGCAAAATTACAGACATATTATCGCCGAGAACATTCGCCGTTGCAAAATCCAAATGACCGTCACCATTAAAATCACCTACTTTAACCGAAATAGCGCCTGTTCCAACAATGTAATCTTCGGCTACTCCAAATGTGCCGTCGCCATTTCCTGACAAAATAGACACCGTATTATCAGCCGTATTTGCTGTTATCAAATCCAAAAAACCATCTTCGTTAAAATCGCCTATGGCTACCGAATTTACACCTGCACCAACAATGTAATCATCAGCTACTCCAAATGTTCCGTCGCCATTGCCTAACAAAATTGAAACGGTATTATCACCGTTGTTAGCCGTTACGATGTCTAAAAAGCCGTCACCGTTAAAATCTCCATTAGAAATAGCTGTTGGATATAAACCAACCGTGTAATCAACCGCAATATTAAACGTTCCGTCGCCATTACCAAGTAAAATAGACACCGTATTGTCATCGCTATTTATTATTGCTAAATCTAAAAAACCGTCGCCATTGAAATTGTTTGTAATAATAGAAAAAGGATATAAACCAACCGTGTAATCAACCGCAATATTAAACGTTCCGTCGCCATTTCCTAATAAAACAGATACGGTGTTGTCATACGCATTGACAGTTGCTAAATCTAATTCTCCATCACCGTCAAAATCAGCGATGGCAACAATAGTAGGATTTAAACCAACAGGATACGTTACTTGTGAATTGAATGTCCCGTCGCCATTTCCTAACAAAATAGACAACGTATTATCAAGCGCATTAGAAACGACTAAATCTAAAAATCCGTCTCCGTTAAAATCATTTTCTGAAACAAAAATCGCACCCTGACCAACATTGAAATACGTTGGCAAGCCAAATGTTCCGTCACCAACGCCTAAAAACACCGCTACGTTATCATCTCCCCAGTTTGTTGTTATTAAATCTGGAATACCGTCGCCATTAAAATCATTTGTGGTAATGGAGCGTGTCATCGTTCCCGAACTATAATTCACAGCAGGTGCAAATTCATAACAAGGAGCTTGTGCAACTACAAAAGAGTTGACACTTATTAAAATGAACAGTGTAAAAAAAATACTTTTTTTCATAAGTTGAAAATAATCAAAAAAGGTTGTTGCGACAAAGATAGGTATTTTTAACGTAATTGCGCACCTAAATTTTGTTCTAAATTCGCTTTAATCGTTTCCATTATTTTGTCGATTTGTTCGTCTTTCAACGTGTTTTCAGCATCTTGAAAATAGAATGCAACGGCATACGATTTTTTACCTGCCTCTAATTTATCGCCTTGGTAAACATCAAACAAACGCACAGATTTCAGTATTTTCTTATCTACCTTTTTCGCTATTTCAGCAATCTGATTGAACGTTATTTTTTCGTCTAAAAGTAGCGAGAAATCACGGCGACTTTCAAATGTTTTTGGCAAAGGTTTGTAGGTATTTTTAACCAAATTCAAAGAATTAATTAAAACGTCCCAATCTAAATCAGCAATGAAAACATCGTTTTTGATACCCAATTCTTTTTTCATTTTCTTGGAAATCCAACCCAATTGACCAGCATTGTTTTTCAAAATAGATAGTTGAATGCCATCTGCTAAAAGTGAATTGTCCAATGTTGTTTCATTCCAAAAGCTGTTCAATCCCAAACGAGTGAATAACGCCTCAACAATTCCTTTAATTGTGTAAAAACTTGCTGTACGCTTACTTGCGTTCCATGATTCTTCTTGCAACGCACCCGAAACAGCAATGATTAAGCGGTTGTTTTCGGTGTATTTTCCGTCAACTTTTGCATAAACACGCCCAAATTCAAACAATTTCACGTTCGGTTGCTGACGATTTTGATTGCGTTCGATTGTTTCCAACGCTCCAAAAAGCAACGTTTGGCGCATAACGTCTAACTCATTGCTTAACGGATTGAGTAATTCAACATTGTTTGCTTTTGAAATACCGTTCTCATCAAATTTATTGGAATAATTGGACGTTGTAAGTGAATTATTCATCATTTCTGAAAAACCTTGTCCGACAAAAAATTCAGCAATTGCTTTTTGAATAGCAGCTTTGTTTGGTTTGTTCGACAACGTTAAATTGGAGTTTAATTTTTCGGGTAACGGCACATTGTTAAAACCGTAAATGCGTAACACCTCCTCAATCACATCAATTTCACGGGTCACGTCCACTCGGTAAAGTGGAGCGATAAGTGACAGATTTTCAGTTGTTTCGTTACTTATTCGAAAATCTAAATTCGTCAAAATGGTTTTGATTGTATCTTTTGGAATTTCAACACCTATAATTTGTTGACATTTTGCGTATCTAAATTCTATTGTTTTTGGTTGAATAGACGTTGGATAAACTTCGTTTACATTCATGGAAATTTCGCCTCCTGCAACTTGCTGAATGAGCGTCACGACACGTTCCAAAGCAATTTTTGTCAACGTTGGGTCAACGCCACGTTCGTAGCGGAAACTTGCATCGGTGTTGAGTGTGTGTCTTTTGGCTGTTTTGCGCACAGAAACCGCATCGAAATAAGCACTTTCAATGAAAATCGAAGTCGTTTGGTCGCTGATACCGCTTTCCAAACCTCCAAAAACACCTGCAATCGCCAAGTAATTTTCGCCATTAGTAATCATCAAATCATTTTCGGAAAGTGTGCGTTCCACGTTATCCAACGTAATGAATTTATCATCTTTTTTGGCGTTTTTCACAACAATTTTACTTCCGACTTTCGCCGCATCAAAAGCGTGTAAAGGCGTTCCTAATTCACGCATAACGTAGTTTGTGCAATCCACAATGTTGTTAATCGGTGCAAGACCAATCGCTCGCAACCTATTTTGCAACCAATTTGGCGATGGCGCAACTGTAATTCCCGAAAGTGTAACGCCTACATAACGTTTACACGCATCGGTATTTTCAATAACAACATCAATTACGTTATTTTGATTGACAGCTGTAAGTTCTTTTCTGTCAATTGGTTGTAAAGAAATATTTTGATTTTTATGTGTATTCAAAAATGCTTTTAAATCACGGGCAACACCATAAATTCCCATAGCATCAGCACGGTTTGGAGTCAATCCAATTTCAATTTGGTAATCGTTTTCTAACTGAAAATAAGTGCTTGCATTCATGCCAATAGGCGTATTTTCGGGCAGAACGATAATTCCGTCATGTGATTTTCCCAAACCTAATTCATCTTCCGCACACAACATTCCGTTAGATTCCACGCCTCTAATTTTGGACGGTTTAATTTTAAACGCCTCGTTTGGAGTTGGATACAATGTTGTTCCCACAGTTGCCAAAACAACTTTTTGTCCTTTTGCAACGTTGGGTGCACCACACACAATTTGCAATATTTCCGAACCTGTATTTACTTTCGTTACTTTCAGTCGGTCGGCATCGGGGTGTTGCTCACATTCGAGAACTTCAGCAACTACAACGCCTTGTAATCCACCTTTTACTGTTTCAAAAACTTCAATTCCCTCAACTTCTAATCCTGTATCTGTCAAGATATTACCAACTTCTTCAACGGGCAAATCCGTACCAATTATTTCTTTCAACCAATTGTATGAAATCTTCATGTGTTCAATTTTTACAAGTGCGAATTTACGGAAAACTAAATGAAACATGATAAACTTTGACTTGTTTTCCGCAAATTCATTACTTTCGTAGCTCAATCAGTCAAAACAATGGTTCGAAAAATTTTAAATTCAAAGTTATTTCTTGTTTTAGTACTTGTATTTATTTTTGTTTGGTTATTTAATAAATCAAATCGTTATTATTATTTTATTTCTAAAAAACAAGTTGAATATTACCCTATATTATCGGACGGTTCGGGCTATTACGGGTATCTTCCACAATGGTTTATTTACAAAACAGATAATTTTGAATTTCTCGATACCATTCAAAAGAAATATCCAAACGCACGATTTGCTGATAATTTTACTTATGATAAGAGTACAAAGATAAGATACAATAAATATTTCATCGGTACAGCAATTTTACAAGCTCCCGTTTTTATAGTCACACATCTTGTTGCGACACTCACACATCAACCTGCCGACGGCTATTCCAATATTTATCAACTATCCGTAACAATCAACGCTTTTATTTTTACGTTCTTGGGGTTGTTTATGGTTTTCAAGACCTTAGGCTTTTTTCAACTATCCCGATTTACTAAATTACTGACTATTTTGGTATTAATTACGGGTACGAATTTGAGTTATTTTACCGTTTTTAATCCTGCTTTTTCGCACGTTTACTCGTTTGCAATCATCAGTATGTTTGTCTATTTTCTTTTCAAATGGCGGTCAAAAGATAACAGTATTCGCTACCTACCTATTTTTGCGGTTTTATTAGGGTTGATTTTTTTAATTCGCCCAACAGATATTTTAATCGGATTGTTACTTCCTTTTTTCTTTGTTTCCATTGAGCAATTTCGTAGTTTTATAAAATCTGTTTTATCACGGAAAGGATTAGCATTTTTGTCGATTTCGGTTGTTTTATTTTTATTCTTAATCGGTCTGCAAGTTCTTTCTACGTATCAACAGCGAGGTATTTTCGCACTAAACAATTATACAGGGGAAAGTTTTGATAATTGGCTAAAACCCGAAATTATTAATGTGCTATTTAGTGTCCGAAAAGGTTTGTTTGTGTACGCTCCAATTTTGCTTATTGCCGTCATCGGATTTATTCCTTTGTGGAAAAAAGAAAGATTTTTAAGCATCGGAATACTGCTATTTTTGATTGTATTTACTTACATCACAGCCTCTTGGTGGTGTTGGTGGTATGGAGGAGGTTTGGGAATGCGTCCATACATTAATATTCTCATTTTGTTTGCATTACCTTTTGGAATTTTATTTCAAACTGTCCAAAAATATATAAAACTATTGTTGTTGTTTATTTCATTGGCTTGTATCTTTTTATATCAAACATTTCAAACGCAAATGATTCAAAATATCCTGCATTATGACGACATGAATAGCACACAATTTAAAAAAGTGTTTCTGCAAACAGGACATCGTTTTGATTGGTCTTTGCATCGAGAATTTGACTCCTTACCGACACAAAAAGCAGATTTTATCAAAACAGAGTCTATTGAGAATAAAAGCCTAAAAATTTATCATGATTATCAACTTGACAAGTGTATTAAAATCGTTGTTGACGTTGATACGAATTACAAACAATGGGCGGGAACAATTACGGGTTATGTAAAAATCACAAATGAAGACCAAAATCCAAATTTTGATGTAAAATATTTCAAGGACGACCAATTAATTAAACAAGAAGGTTTTTTCTTTGGTGGAGAACTACCAAGTGTTAATAAATTTCACCCTTTGACAATGAATTTCAACCCGAAAGACATTGAACCTTCTTCCTATAATAAAGTAGAGATTGTGTTATACCCAGGTGCAGAAATACTGTATTTTAATCATGCGGAGTTTCAATCGTTTTATTACAAGTAATTACTAACAGCTTATTTCTTGACGAACTTTATAACTTTTGATGATTGATTTGCATTTACTTGCAAGAAATAAACACCACTTTGCAACATCGAAACATCTATATTCTTACTTGTTGTTGAAAGACAATGTTTGCCGTTTAGGTCAATAATTGAAATTTCTAAATCTTCATCAGAAGAAATAGTAATTATATTTTCGACAGGATTTGGAAAAACAGAGAGTTGCAACGCTTGATTATTTGCTGTAACTTCCAACAATTTTTCTACTGTAGGAGGTGTGTTAGGCGCAACTGCATTGTCATTACTTGCCACTTTTAACAAAAAAACATTTTGAGTTCCATTCGCAAAATATTCATTATAACCAACTGAAACAATACCATTATCCAATGTTGTAATCATCTGATTGGTAATATCATTTCCTAAAGACGAAACATTTGTAATTCCCTTTTCCCATAATAATCCTCCAAAATTATCACGATATAAATAAATCTGCTCGTCCCAATAACCATCTCCAAATGTTGGTAAGTTAGTTTTCTTGGCTCTTTCAACCATGTAATACATATCGGGGTTGTTTTTTTTGCGAACAATGTATTCAAGTGACGTAAAGTAAGTATTCCCTATACCTCCTGCAGAAACACCCGCTTCGTCTGTGTCGGGGTTAAAACGAATAGTAAGATAATCCATAAATATTTCCTCATTATTAATAAACGAACCATCCGCAGCAATAAGTATATAACCATTCCCAAGTGCAAAATCATTAAAACAATAATCTCTCGCTGTATCTTGAAAATAGCGCAACGAGTCGATAAAGTTTCCTGCTAAATCAAACGAGTAAAACAAGCCGTCAAATTTTTGTCGGGTTTCGTTGTATTCGCTTCCTATTATGGCAAAGGTGGAATCTGTAATCGCATGAGCATTTTTTAATTGTGCTTCAAGGTGCATCGGAAAGTCGCGCTGCCAAAGGATTGTTCCGTGTTTGTTGACTTTGATAACTTGTCTTTTGCGCTCAAAACCATTATTTTCTTGCCAATAGCCATATAAAACAAACGTGCTGTCTTTGGGTAGAAAAACAACATCTTGCAACCATTCAAAATCAGCTGTACCAAGCGTTTGTTCGCTAATCGTTTGCCCTAACGTGTCTAATTTTAAAAAATAATAATCGTAACTATTCCCAAAAGAATTGGTGCGCCCAAAAAGATAAATCGTATCGTTTAGACAGAAAATTCGTCGCCCTGTTTCTGCTTCTTCTCCACCTTTATTGACCGTCCAAAGTTGCTTGCCTGTCTTGGAAACTTTCATCACAAACGCTTGTGGCGATGTCGTGTTAAAACCGCCCGAACTTCCCGTCACCAAATAACTGCTGTCGGGTAATTGACAAATGCCCTCGCCAATGTCAAAATTTCCACTCGAATAAACTTTATAAAAGTAATCTTGCCCCCAACTTGTCAAAGCTGTAAAACAGAACAAAAAACAATATAATCTCTTTAAAATCTGCATATTAATTGAATATTATACGTTTGACCCAATCCTTTTTTATAAACCGAACCTACGATGTTATCCACACCAACGCCAAAGCCGAAATGCGGTGTTTTATACTGCAAGTAAAATGTTCCCCTGAACGTTGAAAAACCTCCGTAGGAAGCCATTAATCCCAAATGTAAATTTGCAATCGGTTTGTAATCCGCACCTACGTAAACCAACGGTCGGTAACTCGCCACAGGATAAACACGTAAGCCGAAAAGCGATTGAAATTTGCCTTCATATTCTTCGTTAACCGCTTTGGAAAGTTGTACGTAAAATGGTAAGGCAACCCATTTTGAGTTTTTTTCTCGTTTAATTCCCAACGTATCGAGTAAATTACCGTTTGTCAAACCACCATTGAAAAGCTGTTCGAAAGAAAAACCAGTATAATTATACGTCGAATCGACTCTGTAATGTTTTACGCCTTTGTCCACATACACAACGCCTAAATTCCGAACTTGCGCTTGCAAAATAGCGTGATCATTTTTAAAGAAATTAATCGGAATGTTGTAGTTAAAATCAAGTGACAATCCCATTCCTTTTAAATACGTTTGGCTGTTTGGTTGTGCAAAATTGCCATTCGCTGTGATTGTTACGGTGTCCAAACTTTCAGATTGACGAATCGAGCCGTTGCCGATACCGCCTTTGAAATAGTTGCTCATGCCGACAACATTCAAAAATAAAGAAGATTTTGTCGGTTTCAGAATAATGCCAAACCCAATTTTTTGGAAAGCGAAATTGCGTATGGTCGTGGAACTTATATCAGCGGTTGAGCCAACAAAATCTTTATTTCCTTTGGCAGCTAAATTAAAAAGATGGTCGGAATAACTGATGCTCGCAATTTGGTCGTAGCCATATTGAACGCCAAATCCTAATTTTTCGTGTTTAAACAAATTAGTTTTCAAATCCGTGTATTGAATTGTTCCCGAAACAATACTTCCGCCTCGATTTAACAGTTTTTGACGGTTTGAGTTGTCGGAAATTGCTTTATCTGAAATTTCGCCACCAAACAAAATGCGGTTAAGAATTTGGTTATCCAACGCTGTTGAGGCTATTTCTGCCGAAAAATCAATGTTAATTTCACGTGTATTTTTAGTCGTGTCAATTACCGTTGGAAAAAGGCGTTGTCCAAAACCATGAAAGCTAAGCAAAAGACAAAAGCAAAGTGTGTATTTTATTTTCATAGTTTAAATTTTACATCAAAATCACCGTAAATTTTAGTCGTCACAAAGCCGTTGTACGGAAGTGTTGTCATACCCGAATTATTAGAATACGTGTTTGTCGTCAAGCGCACAACGATTTTTTTCGCAGAGCTTAATTGCGTTGCCAATTCCTCGTTTAAAGCAAAACTAACTTGTGATTTAGAACAATTCAAGCCGTTGACAGTCAGTGAACTTTCTGTTGAAGACTTTACCTTTTCAGAGGAAGAAACCGAACCGATAACGTGATTGTTTTCGTCTAAGAAATCGAATGATGCCAACAAATCAATCGGGTAGGCGTTGATAGCCTCCAAGATGAGCTGACCTTGTTTTAAATGTGTTTTGTCGGTTGAATTATTGAGGTTAAAATCGAACGTATCTTTAAAGATTAAATTTTCCAATTTTAATTTCAACGGCATATCTGCTTTTAATTTTACCTTGATGCGACTGTCTGCAAAAAGCTCGTTCCAACCCGAATACGTATCGCCGTTTGGATTAAGTTCAATGTCTAAATTTCCATAAAACTGACTTCCTAAATTTCCGATAAAATCACTTAAATTAGAATTGTTCGGAAGGAAATCAAATGTTCGGATAAACGGTTGGTAATTTTGCCAATTTCCCGTTGCAGATTGCACAAAAATAGGATTATTGATAAGTGAATGTTGCAACGCTACGGACGTTCCTGTACTGTTGTTTTTGTTGTAAATCCCTGCGATTTTCAACATTCCTTCCAATTTGCACGAATTTTCCAACACCAAACGCAAATTGTAATCTTCAATGGCTACAAATCCCGAAACTTTGTCGAAAAACGCAATTTGTTCGTCAAATGATTGTTGTACTTTTTGATTGCCAAAATATCCTTTTGCCCGATTGACTTTCAAATCTTTAAACGTTACTTTGAAACTTGTCGTATCGTATTTTGTCACCTGTACTGTCGTTCCGTTTGGGTCTGCCGTAACTTTTAAAGTTGATTGCAAATTGTTAAATCCTGTACCTGACGTTCCTGTCAAATCAATGACGTAATCTGAAACGTCAACTTTGACCGTTGCTTTGGTCGGATTGGCTTGCGTTCCTGCACCAACGGTTAATTTTTTAGACAGAGCAATGCCGTCTTTTTTAACTTTGGGCAAACTCACATCAAAAATCGCAGGTGTTGGATAAGGATTTTGAACTTCCAAGGTCACTTCACCCGATTTGATACCTGCGAACGTCAATTTTGCGCCTCTCAAATCAAAAGTATGGTCTTTCACATTGTTGACAAAGTTAAACCCTGGTTGCACGGTAAACGAATTGACCGCAACATTGTATTTTTGAACAATCACCGTGTCGGGAATGGAAACCGAATTTGAAAAATCGAAATTCAAGAGTTCACGTTCAAAGGATAATTTTAAAATTCCTGCTCCGTCATCGGCAAAAAGCGAATCTTTCACAAGGTTATCCAAACGCAAGGTATCGTTCACCAAAACGACTTTATAAGTGGAATTCCAAGACGTTTTTTCTTTTTTACACGCCGTCAAAGCCACGATGCTTAGCGCAAAAAGAATGAAATAATTAATTTTTCTCATCATAGACTTTGTAAACGTAAAAAATGTGAAATGGTTGTTTGTTATTTGTCAATGGGAATTTCTAAAAAGTCAAATATCAAAATAAACCGCTGACTTCGACTTCGCTCAGTCAACGATTTATCACTAAATTTAAACTCGCTCAATAATCGTTGCATAACCTTGCCCCACACCAATACACATCGTCACAAGTGCGTAACGTTTGTTGGTTCGGTGTAGTTGTTTTGCTGCTGTCAGTAAAATACGTGAACCTGTTACGCCAAGCGGATGTCCAAGTGCAATCGCTCCACCGTTTGGATTGATACGTGCATCGTCATCGGCTAAACCGAGAGCACGTGTACACGCTAACACTTGCGCTGCAAAGGCTTCGTTTAATTCGAGAACGTCCATTTGGTCTAACGTCAAACCTGTTCGTGCTAACACTTTTTTTGTTGCCTCAACAGGGCCAATTCCCATAATACGTGGTTCAACACCTGCAACGGCTGCGCCAACAATTCTAACAAGTGGTATCAATCCTTGGCTTTTTACGGCATCTTCAGACGCTACGATTAACGCTGCTGCTCCGTCATTCAAACCCGATGCGTTTCCTGCGGTAACTGTTCCGTCTTTTCGGAATGCAGGACGCAATTTTGCCAACGTTTCCAAGGTTGTATTTGCTTTCACAAATTCGTCTTGATCAAAGATTAAATCATCTTGTTTTTTGCGTGGAATCGCTATGCGAATAATTTCTTCTGCGAAAATTCCGTTTTTCTGTGCATTTGCCGCTTTCATTTGCGACCAATACGAGAATTTATCTTGGTCTTCACGTGAAATCTTATATAAATCAACTAAATTTTCGGCTGTCATTCCCATTCCGTCCGTGCCATAAACAGCATCTAACTTCGGATTGATAAAACGCCACCCAAACGAAGAGTCGAACATTTGCGCATCACGACCAAAAGGTGTTGACGTTTTGGAAATAACCCACGGGCCACGTGTCATATTTTCCACACCACCTGCGACATACACATCGCCTGCACCGTCTTTGATTGCTCTTGCCGAGTTGATAACTGCCGCCATTCCCGAAGAACACAAGCGGTTAACCGTTTCGCCTCCCGAATGAACAGGTAAACCAGCCATTAAACCAGCCATTCTTGCTACATTGCGATTGTCTTCGCCTGCTTGGTTGGCACAACCCAAAATCACATCTTCAATGCTATCCAAATCTAACTTTGGATTATTTTTAATCAAACCTTTGATTGCTTCTGTCGCCAAATCATCTGTACGAACAGCACTTAACGTTCCGCCAAAACTACCAATTGCCGTACGAACACCGTCTATAATAAATCCGTCTTTCATTTATCTTGTTATTTGAAAGGTCAAAGATACGAATTTAGACGGAAAGACATTACGACGTTAGGATTTTATGACTTTGTGACGATTTTAATCTTTACGAAATCTGTCTTTGAGCGTAGCGGTCTTTTATCTTACAACGAAGTGGGTCTTTTGTCTTAAAATGTCATTCCGACCACAACTTAAACAATTTTTTCTGCTGATTATTTCGATTATCGATTTCTGTTAAGTGATAATTCAAATAAAACGAACGACTGACTTCGGGAACAACGATTTCGATAAGTTTATTTTCACGAACGACCACTAATTTTTTCTCTTCTAAATCAAAATACGTCAACCAATTATCGAGTTCATATGTTGAAAAAACACCATTAATTCCTATGATTTCATCGCCCAACATCAATTTTGCTGTATCGGCTGGCGAACCTGGGTAAATTGCTTTCACGACAACACCTGTTTTTCCAAATTCATATTTAAACCCGATATTTCCCTCACTGTATTTTTGGACAGGCGTTTG
>DAOMPZ010000077.1:0-11439 GCA_035445045.1 Crocinitomicaceae bacterium
AACGTTGCACCACTGTTTAGTGCATTATCAAATTCGAGTTCGATATTTTCGACATAAAAATACAGCTCGCATCTTAGTATGCCGTTTACGCTATCGAGGTGAGGTAATTTTTCGGAGAGAATTTTGACGATACCTTTGTTGGGCATCAACCCCAATTTACAGTTTTCGGAAAGGTTAAATTCTGTCATTCCTTTAACATCTACATCGGGATTTTGGCGAAATAACTTGGTGTGAAAAATCGTGCCTGCCTGCTGGTCATTTACATAAAGTATCGTTTCTATAAGCTGATTATGTTTCATCTTTTTATTGTGGTTAACATAATAACGCATCTACGCCAAAAATTCCAATTGTTTAAAAACAGGAATTAACGACTTTCCTTTTTCGGTCAGATTGTATTCGATGTGTAAGGGTTTTTGTTTGATGACAATTTTTTCTAACAAATCAACTTTTTCTAATTCTCTCAATGCGACAGCAAGTGATTGCTTGTTTGAACCTTGAATTTGACGTAACAAACTACTAAAACGCAAAGGTTGTTCAACAGCCAAACGGAAAATTTCGGGTTTCCATTTACCTGATAGCAACTTTAAAAGTCCTTGCGCAGGACACGTTTCTATTTCGTCTGTTCTATTATTTTTTGTAGTCATAAAATTCTGACTTATTGCAAGAGATTCTATTTTATCTCATCTTTGCACAAAGTTACAAATTAAAATGAAATCAATTAATCAACTTTTTTTAATAATCATCTTGTTTGGAAACATTAGTTGCCAAGCGCAAACAAAGAAAAAAATGGAAGAAAAAAACAGTAAAGTTAATCCGCTTTTATGCGACCCTGTTGAGGGAGTTTGTGGTATACCTGATAGCACAACGAATACAAAAATTGCCACACAAAACAGCGAAAAGTCAGTCAAGGTCATTTATTTTACCGACCCGATTTGTTCGTCTTGTTGGGGCATTGAACCACAGCTGCGAAAACTGAAATTAGAATACGGAAACAACGTAGAAATTGATTACCGCATGGGCGGTTTGTTGCCCGATTGGAGTTACAATAGCGGTGGCATCAGCAAGCCGTCAGACGTGGCACACCATTGGGACGAAGTAAGCGTTTACTACGATATGCCAATTGACGGCGACGTTTGGTTGGAAGACCCTTTGCCTTCTTCTTATCCACCGTCTATTGCATTTAAAGCTGCACAAATACAAGACAAGGAAAAAGCAATTTTGTTTTTGCGCGAACTTCGAGAATTGGTTTTCTTACAGAAAAAAAATATCGCCAAATGGGAAAATATTGTTCTTGCTGCAAAAGCGGTTGGCTTGAATGTAGAGCAACTAAAAGCAGACTTTGACGGAAAAGCGAAAACACTTTTTGAAGAAGATTTAAAATTAGCAAAGCAATTTGGCGTAAGAGGTTTTCCGACATTATTTGTTACAGACAATTCGGGCAGTACAGAAATTGTTTATGGAACAAAACCTTATCCGTTTTACGAAACAGCCATTTTAAAACTCAATCCGTCTGTAACAAAAACTGAATACAGCAAAAATTGGGAAACTCTTTTTACAAAATACCATTCGCTTACAGCGAAAGAATTTTCGGAACTGTCGGGTACACCAAGAAACGAAAGCGAAAAGTTACTAAACGAACTGTCCGAAAAAGGAATGTTGCAAAAACTGACAACCAAGAACGGTGCGATGTGGAAACGAAAGTAATAGCGGATTTTTCCCGAATATTTTCCGTTCTTACGTTCAAATTCTCAATCTTTTACTAATTTAGCGTTCAAATAAATACATCATGTTAGAAATACAACGTATTCGCACAGAAAAAGAGGCTGTTATCGAGGGTTTGAAGAAAAGAAACTTCGATGCTACACCAACGATTAATGAGATTTTAGAAAAAGACCAATCTTGGCGTGAAACGAAGTCGGAGATGGAATCCATCACGGCAGAGATGAACCAACTTTCTAAGGAAATTGGCGATTTATTCAAACAAGGTAATCAAGCAGATGCCAACACGGCAAAAGAAAAAGTTGCGGTTTTAAAAGAGAAAGAGGCAACGTTAAAAGACGTGGTTTCGCAGTTGGAAACAGAAATTCAAACATTGATGTACACCTTGCCGAACGTTCCGAACGAATTGGTAAAAGCAGGACGCAACGAAATGGATAACGAAATTGTTGACGAAGTTGGAACAAAATGTGTTTTTGAAAGCGAGCCTTTACCACATTGGGAATTGGCAAAAAAACATGACCTTATCGACTTTGAATTAGGTGTTAAAATTACAGGAGCAGGTTTTCCTGTTTACAAAGGAAAAGGCGCCAAATTACAACGTGCTTTAATTCAGTTTTTCTTAGACGAAGCCGAAAAATCAGGTTACGAAGAAATCATTCCGCCACACGTTGTCAACGAGGCAAGTGGCTACGGTACAGGACAATTACCCGACAAAGAAGGGCAGATGTATCATTGTACGGTCGATGATTTGTATTTAATTCCGACAGCAGAAGTTCCGTTGACCAATATTTACAGAGATGTGATTTTACCCGATGAGAATTTCTCAATCCGAATGACAGGATACACACCTTGTTTCCGTCGTGAGGCAGGTTCTTACGGAAAAGATGTGCGAGGCTTGAACCGCTTACACCAATTCGATAAAGTTGAAATTGTACGTATCGAACACCCAAACAACACGGCAAAAGCCTTGGAAGATATGGTGCAACACGTGCGTAATATCTTGGAGAAATTAGGCTTGCATTACCGTATTTTACGCCTTTGCGGTGGCGATACAGGTTTCACTTCTGCGTTGACGTACGATTTTGAGGTATTCTCGGCAGCACAAGAAAAATGGTTGGAAGTTTCGTCTGTTTCACGTTTTGACACGTTTCAAGCAAACCGCTTGAAATTACGTTTCAAAACAGCTGACAAAAAAACACAATTAGCACACACCTTGAACGGTTCGGCATTGGCTTTACCACGTATCATGGCTGCATTATTGGAAAACAACCAAAACGCAGACGGTTCGATTTCAATTCCGAAGGTATTAGTTCCTTACACGAAGTTTGATACTATCGGCGGTTAAGATAAAAGATAACAATGACATACAAAAAACGGCAAGTGGTAGAAACCGTTTGCCGTTTTTTATTTTTTTAAAACTCATTTAGGTAGGGGGGGAAACCACCTGCCTATTGATATAAACACTTACGCTCGGTGATAATTCCGTCACATATCTGCACTCTTAACTACCTGCGGTGCTACTTCGTGGTCTGCACTCTTAACTTAATTAACAATCAACCTTTCAACTTTCGTAGAATTTGCTGTGTGAATTTCTAAAAGATAAACTCCTTTTGCTAAATTTTGTACCGAAAAAGATGTGTTATTTTGGTTCGCCACTAACGAAACTTCTCTTCCTTGAAAATCATAACATTTCACGTATTCGATAGGAAATTCCGAAGAAATGGCAAACGTTTCATTTGTTGGATTTGGAAAAATTTGAATGGCTTGTGTTGCTAATTCATTGGTGCTTAATGACAAAAAATAATCGCAATCGTTTGTTGTGTTTTTAATTGAAAAATCCTCATTATCTTGATAGCAAACAAGGTTAGTAGAAACTAAAGACATAGCTCCGTTAATTTGTTCACAACCCAAACCAAAAAAACCAATATTATCTCCACCGTAGCGAGAACTAACAATTGAATAAAATTCACTAAACGAACTGTCGGTAGGATTGATTTCTCGCAATTCAAACAAATCATGATCGATACCGTTTACTGCTGGAGTGGATTTATAAAGTGCTTGATACACAGGTTTAATAACACAATAGTTGTTTAGCAAATGGTCTTTACGTTCCCATTTTGCACTATCTTTAAAGATAAACGCAATATTATCGGTTACTATCGAGTCATTTTGGTTATATTGATTTTGCGAAAACATAAACAAGGTATCCGAACTCATTCTAAAGTAATTAGAAACCGTTCCCCACTTAGAGACTTGATAATTTCCCTCTGGACCTGTTATCCAATAAGTGTACTGCTCATTTTTGACCAATTGCCATTCGTAACCCGAAATAGTCGTGTCGCCTACATATTTCGCTTGATGATATAATTCTAAACCTTCTCCATAAGAAGTATAATGCCATTCTGAGCCGTCTTTAATCCATTTCTGAGCAAAAGAAAAATTGACAACCGTCAAAATACCGATAAAAATAAAATTCTTCATGACTTTTTAATTTAGATTCAAAAATATACTTTGACAAAAGTAGCGAAAATATTATTGAAACACAGTAATATTTTCGCTATGTGGTTATTAAATTAATCGAACTGAGGTTAATAACATATTTTTCCTATTTTTGAACAAATTTACAAAACCTATGAACGTATTCTTTAAAAATTTTCTTGGAGCAATTACCTTAATTTTTGGATTGTTTTTTACGCAAGTTGTCGTGGCGCAAACGGCTAAAGAATGGAATGAAAAAGCCAAGAAATATATTGAAACCGAACCGCAAAAAGCGTATGAATTATTGTTAAAAGCGCAAACACAAAAAGGAAATTCAGACGATTTACAAGAAAACATCGAACTGAATATCAGCATTGTAAAGCGTATTCAAGGCGAATTTAAAGAATCAATTCGTTTGTCGGAAATGGTGTTGCAAAAAACAGCTAACACACAAACAAAAGCCTCTGTTTACAACAATCTTGGGTCGGCTTACAAGCGTATGGGCGAGAATGAAAAGGCGATGAAAAACTACTTGTCGGCACATGAACTTTACACGCAACAGAAAAATTGGAAAGATGCTGCAACGGTTGAAAACAACATCGGTTTGCTTTATCAAGCCTTGGAAAATTTCCCCAAAGCGAAAACGTATCATCAAACAGCATTAGAGCATTTTACGCAGTTAAAAGACCAAGCAGGTATTTCCAAAAGTTACAATATGTTGGGCATTGTTTCGGCGAATGAAGATGATTTAGAAATGGCGCTTTCGTATTTTCAGAAAAGTTATAAAATTGAGTTGGCACAAGCAAATAAAGTCGGAATTTCGGAGGCTGTGAACAACATAGGAGGTATTTATTTTTACATGGGCGAATTGGATTCTGCACTTGTTTATTTCAAAAAATCATTGGAAATCGACCGAAAAAATAAAGATTATTCCAATTTGGCGGACGGAATGAACAACATAGCAGAAGTTTACATGAATGTTGAAGATTTTAAAAATGCAAAATTATATTTAGATTCAGCCATGCAACTTGCGATAAATCAGAAATATGCAAATGCGTATTTACTTTCTTTGGAAACATACAGTTATTTACATGAGTTAAGCGGCGATTTGGGAAAAGCCAACAATTACCTACGTCGTTATTACGCAGCAAAAGACAGCGTTGCTGAATTGAGTAATTTAAAGAATATCAACGAATTAGAAACAAAGTATCAAACCGAAAAGAAGGAAAAACAGTTGCTTGCGAAAGAAATTGAACTCAAGAAAAAATCAAATTTAATCGTTTTGACTACGACACTTTTAGTTGCATTTTTGATTATTGGTTTCTTGATTTACCGAGCGTTGAAATTGAAAAATCAACAGCAAAAACAAGAATTTGAACTCAAAGAAGCGATTTCGGTTATCGATACACAGAATAAATTACAGGAACAACGCTTGGCAATATCGAGAGATTTGCACGACAACATTGGTGCACAGTTGACGCTAGTTATTTCTTCGATTGACACGTTGAAGTATGCGTTCAAAATCACGGACGAAAAAATCAATGCTAAATTGCGCTCGATTTCCAATTTCACCAAAGATACGATTACCGAATTGCGTGACACGATTTGGGCGATGAACCACGACACAATAACGTTTGAGGACATTCAAACACGTATTTCAAGTTTTGTCGAAAAAGCCAAAATTGCACAAGAAAATGTTGCGTTTCAGTTTGAAATAGGAGCGGAATTATCGCACGTTGAATTGAGTTCAGTGGTTGGAATGAACATTTACCGCATCATTCAAGAAGGAATAAATAATGCGCTGAAATACGCCGAACCGACACAAATTTCTATCATTATTCAAATGATTGATAATGAATTAACAATTACTGTAAAAGACAACGGAAAGGGGTTTGACACCAACGAAACCGAAACAGGAAATGGCTTGCGCAATATGAAAAAACGTGCCGACGAAATCAACGCAACGTATCATTTTTCGAGCAAAATAGGCGAGGGAACGGAAATAGCGTTAATCGTTAGTAATTTTGATTTTGTAAAATAAATCGTCTATCTCACTCACAATCGTATCGGAATATAGAACAAGTCCGTAGCAATGTTTACCGTTTATGCCAATGAATTTTTTGGGTGAATTAGCGTTCTCAAAAATTTCTTTACCCATAGCAAAAGGAATCACTTCGTCATCTTCGCTGTGAATGACAAGTAATGGAAGTTGTAACTTTTTGACCGTTTCTTTGGCGTTAAACTGCTCCTTGGTCATCATTTTTCCAAAACCACCTGCGGTATGTTTTCCCATAGCTTTGTTACTCGTGAATGTTCCCTCCACAACAAGTCCTTTGATGTTTTTTGCGTTACTTGCCAAATAGCACGCTAAACTAAGTTGACCGCCAAACGACTGACCATAAATAAGGATATTATCCGTTTTGTTTTGCAAAAAATCAGATACATAATTTATCGCCGCAATACCATCTTTGAACGCATTTTTCTGCTTTGCTTTTCCCTCGGAATAGCCAAAACCACTGTAATCAAACATAAAAATATTAAATCCCTTCCGTACCAATGGCGTTATTAATGGATATTGCGAAAACAAAGAACCGCCGTTTCCGTGAAAGAAAATAATAGTTGGTTTGGTCATATTTTCATCGGCAGTTAGCCACCAACCATTTAGTAATTTGTCATTTACGCCTTTAAAAAGAACGCTTTTTACATGAAAATATAATGGCGCAGGCTCGTTTTGTGCCGTCAAAAATGTTGGTTGAAATTGCTGACTTGTATCAATCTTTACAATATAAGAAGAATCGTTTTGCCCTGTACGAACTTTGAATTTTAGCACGCTCGTATTCAATTTAGTCGGTTGAAGAAAGAATTTATCCATGCTACAACTCGTTAAAAAAAAGACTGTTACTAAAATGTATGAAAAGTTGATTTTCATTTGGAAAGGATTAATGTTTTATTATCATAATTCGTAATTCTTCGCACAGATTTCAATCCGTGTTTTATCTTCACTCTTAACTTGATAGGCAAGGGTTAAAACCGCCTGCCTATTGATATCGGCCGTCCTTACAGGACTGATTAACATTTGCAAGTGCTGGAAGCACGACTCATTTTCGTCGCACGGATTTTAATCCGTGCTTTATCTTCACTCGTTACAATCTGAACTCTCAACTCACCTGATATTTATACATCAACTTTTTCGACATATAATTAAACAAATTCAACAACGGTTTTTCCACCATCATTTTCAAGAACATATTTACTTCGCCGTCAAAAGCGATATAACCTTCGGTTTGATTGTTTCCCATATCGGTTAGATGAACGTCTAACTTGAACGGAAAAGGTGTTTTTTCGCCTGATTTCAGATGAACAACATTTTCGCCAATACCGTCTTCAACAAGTGAAATTTCAAATCCGCCTTGCACTTTGAACGAACATTGTGTTGCATCAGCTTTGAAGTCTGAAATGTTGTCTTTTGGCAAAAGTTCGTATAGATTTTCTGCGTTTTTCAAAAACTCAATAATCGTTTGAATATTGGCGTTTACGGTTACTTTTTCACTTTCTAATTTCATAATCTTTCTTAATTTGTGTTTAAATCTTATGGAGCTTCTAAAAAGTCAAATACCAAGGCTTGGTAAAAATTTAAAAGCGGAGTTTACGATTGTAAATGAGCATTTTAAATTTTTAGCATAACGCAGAGATTTGGATTTTTAGGAGTTTCATTTTATCCAATTTTTAGGGTCATTCTTCCACTCCCGCAACGTATTCAAATGGTCTTCTGAAATGTAATTTTTATCAATAGCAACGTCCAACAAATATTCGTAATCTGTCAGCGTTCTGTATTTACAGTCAGCATTTGCAAAATTTTCTTTCGCCTCGTCAAAACCATACGAGAAAACCGCTACCAAACCTTTGACGTTCAAACCTGCTTCACGCAACGCTTTTACGGCTTTCAAGCTACTTCCGCCTGTTGACAACAAATCTTCAATCACGACAACAGATTGTCCTTCCATGTAATCGCCCTCGATGATATTTCCCAAACCATGTCCCTTTGCTTCGCTACGTACGTAAACAAACGGCAAATTTAATTCTTGCGCCACCAATGCTCCAAGAGGTATTCCTCCCGTTGCAACACCAGCGATGATATCGGGCTTGCCAAAAGTGTCTTCTATCTTCGCAGAAAATGCCTGACGAATAAAAGTTCGCACTTGTGGATAAGATAAAATTTTTCTGTTATCGCAGTATATAGGCGATTTTAAGCCCGATGCCCATGTGAAAGGATTTTCGGGTTGTAATTTAATTGCTTTTATTTGTAATAAAAATTCCGCAACTTTGAGCGCTGTATTATCTTTAATCATAACGCAAATGTACAAAGTTTTTATTCAAAACAACTCAATTTCGTTCGTAGATTCTAACGAAATTTATGATTTAGACGGAATATTTCTGTTTGAACAGTTGGCAATAGCCCGAAAAAATTACGTTTTAGAACTTTTAAATTTATCATCCAAGCCGACAAAATTTTATGTCGTCTGTCAAAAACCGATTAAAACTATGGGCGAATTTTTCTCGGATTTCGAGCGCACAACTGCCGCAGGTGGCATTGTCGAATGTAACGGAAAAGTGTTGCTTATCAAACGTCACGGTAAATGGGATTTTCCCAAAGGAAAAATCGAAGAAAATGAAAGTGAAGAAATTGCCGCTATGCGTGAAATAACTGAAGAGACAGGTGTTACAAACTTGACGAAAGTAAAACAATTAGCAAGCACATTACACACCTATTCAACGTATGGCCCTAACACCATTAAAAAAACAGTTTGGTTTCATTTCCAAACAGACATTTTGCAAAATGGAACGCCCCAAAATGAAGAGGGAATTACGGAAGTTAAATGGGTTGAAAAAAGTGAATTGACAACGTACTTAGCTAATTCTTACGGAAGTTTGCAGGAGGTTGCGAAAAGTTTTTAACCGCAAAGAGCGCAGAGGAGGCGCAAAGGTCACAAAGAATTAAAAGTTGAAAATGTGACTTCACGAAAATCTGTCTTTCGTCTAACGTCTTTTGTCTTTAATCTTGTGTCTAAGGTCTAATCACAACGTCTTCTTCTGTTTAAAAAGCCATTCATAAATTTCTTCTCCACGGAAAAAACGTTCCATTGCACCGTGATTTAATCCTCGGTCAATTGTGAAAATTAGATTTTCATCTGAGAATTTGCGAATGGCGTTTACCACTTTTTGGGATTCGCTCAACGGTACGGCTCTGTCTGCGTTTCCGTGTCTTATCCAAAGTGGAACGTGTGATAAATTTTCGCCCAAACGTGTATCGCCACCACCACACATAGCAACTGCGCCTGCAACGATGTTTGGATATGTTCCTGAAAAATTAATCGTTCCGTAACCGCCCATGCTCATTCCCACAACATAAAGTCGGTGTAAATCAGACGGATATTTTGCACGTACGCTATCAATGACTTCTTTAATCGCTTGTGGATTCCAGCCGTTTGCTGTTTGTGGCGCAATGACAATCGCAGGAAAACTTCTACCTTTGATGATTTCCGCCATAACGCCATAGCGTTTGAGGTTTTCTAAATTAGACCCAGACAAACTTTTGCCGTGTAAAAACACCATAACAGGTGGTTTTTCGTTTAAAATACTGTCCGCAGGTAAGTATAAATAATAAGGATAAGTCGTTTCTTTAAAATGTTGTTCTATTTTTTGACCAAACGAATAACTGAAAAAAGTTAAAAGCAAGATAATTAATAGATTACGCATGTTTACTTAAAGTTTTAAATATGCAAAGTTACCAATTAATGAGCTATTCTTTTTGAAATGTTGATAACTCACAAAATGACTGTTGAAAAGTGTTGTAAAATCTCAATATCTGAAAAATTATCTGCTTTTTTCAATGAAAAAACACGTTGTCTTATAAAAAAAACGTATTTTCGTACATCAGAAATGACGTATAATTAGACGTGAATAGACTTTAACAATGCAGAATATCATTCCACAAATAGACAAAGAATTAATCAAAAAAGAGTTGAATAGCTCCACGTTTTTGCGCCACACACGCAAGAGTGACAACGAAATTTATTGTGTCAATGTACATAACGCACCGAATACCATTCGTGAAATTGGGCGGTTGCGAGAAATTACCTTTCGAGAAGCAGGTGGCGGAACAGGAAATGCCTACGATTTAGACGAATTTGACTTAGACGATTTATGTTACGAACAGTTAGTTTTATGGTCACCCGAAGATGAAGAAATTGTAGGTGGTTATCGCTATATTTTGTGCGATAAAGCCATTCAAGGCAACGAAATTAAGTTATCAACAGCACATTATTTTAGCTTTGACGAACGTTTTTTAAATGATTATTTACCCGTGACAATCGAATTGGGTAGAAGCTGGATACAACCTAAGTTTCAACCTGCGAACAATTACCGTAAAGGTTTGTTTGCCTTGGATAATATTTTTGACGGTTTAGGTGGATTAATTCGCAAATATCCGTCTGTACAGTATTTTTTTGGAAAATTTACAATGTATCCGAGTTATGCGCCCGAAGCTCGAAATTACTTGCTTGAGTTTCTAAATCACTATTTTCCCGACACCGAAAATTTAGTAAAACCACTTCGTCCATTGTTGATTGATGATAGCGAAATTTCGTATGCACAAAGAGAGTTAAAAGGCTTGGAATACAAAGATGGTTATCGCAAATTAAATGCTTTTGTCAAAGAAAAAGGCGAGTTTATTCCGCCGTTGGTAAACGTTTACATGAACCTTTCGCCCACGATGAAAGTTTTTGGAACGTGTATTAATGACGATTTTGGAGGTGTCGAAGAAACAGGAATTTTAATTAAAATTGAAGACATCTTTGAAGACAAAAAAGAAAGACATTTGCGTTATTAAATGAAAGATATGACAAAAAATATTTTACCACATAGATACATAGATTTTAGCACGCAAGACATTCATAGATTATCTTCGATAAAACACATAAACCTTGACTTCGACTTCACCCAGTCAACGGCTATGTTTTGCCAAAGGCGAACTATGTCGCACTTTCTCTATTATCATTTCTATGTTCCTATGTGGTTAAAAAACACCTTATAGCAAAATTAAACATGAAAATTTCAGCGTCCATATATAGCGACAAAGACAGAGATTTAAAAACAACCATTCAAGATTTGGTCAATCACAATGTGGATTTACTACACGTTGATTGCAACGACGATGTTACTGTTTTTGAGGATATAAAAAAA
>DAOMPZ010000077.1:11449-11782 GCA_035445045.1 Crocinitomicaceae bacterium
GGCAATGGTGCGATGTTCCGATAGATTTGCACATTATCACAGAAAAACCGTCTAAATATTATCAACTTTTAGCGGAAAATCCTGTGGAATACATCACGTTTCAATATGAAAATCTAAAAGAACCGCTCGAAATTCCCGAAACGGTGACAGGCAAAAAAGGTTTGGCAGTCATCACACCGACAGCAGTTGATGTTTTTGATGCGTATTCTGACTTTGATTTTATCTTAATCATGGCGACGATTCCAGGGCAAAGTGGCGGTGTTTTTGACCGTGAAAATTACCGAAAAATCCGAACGTTTAAACGAAAATATCCTGCCAAATCCATTCACGTGG
>DAOMPZ010000078.1:0-11646 GCA_035445045.1 Crocinitomicaceae bacterium
ACCGCTGCGGACATTGTTCCTGAATACAATACGCTAATTCCTGTATTTGCGCCGTGGTTAATGCCCGAAACAACCAAATCTGGAACGTTATCTTTCAACAAATGACGTGCAACTTTAATGCAGTCAACAGGCGTTCCTGTACACGAATACGCCTCAAATTCAGGGTACAATCCCGATTCGTCCACACGAATAATGTTGTTGACCGTAATAGCGTGCCCCATTCCCGATTGCGGTTTGTCGGGCGCAACGATTAACAAGTTGCCAAACTCTGATGCAACCTCAATCAATGCTTTAATTCCTTTGGAAGAAATGCCGTCATCATTCGTTACAAGTATAAGTGGTTTTTCTGCCATGCTCCTTTAAAATATCTTGCGAATTTAAGTAAAATGTAGGGATATTATGTAATTTAATGGTTTTTGATTTAGGGTAATTTTTTCCGCCTTCGGTTGTAATTGAAAACGGTCTTATGTCTTTAATCTTTTGCTTTCTCGTCTATCACAAGCGGATTTACCAAAAAATGGCTCATCAAACGTTCGACACGTGGTGTGATTTCTTCGACCAAAAAAATGCGTTGGCACTTGGGCAATCCTTCCGCAATACGTATCATTTCGCCCATGGCTTTGTCGGTTAGAAATTTATCGGGATTATCAAGAATGAGCAAGTTTAACATATTGAGGTTCACGCCATTTTGAATGTACAAATCGTAAATTCTTTTGGCACTTCCAAGCACCATATCCGCTCCTTGAAAGATAAAAACACGTTGCCGTACGATTTTTCCTTTGTCATTAGCGGCCTCAATCATCAAGTCTTTTCGGCGTGTGATGTGCGTTAATTTCTTCGTATTT
The DNA here is from genome assembly GCA_035445045.1 of Crocinitomicaceae bacterium. GTDB lineage: Bacteria > Bacteroidota > Bacteroidia > Flavobacteriales_D > Crocinitomicaceae > 40-80. Next base: position 846 of record DAOMPZ010000078.1, read on the forward strand.
TCCACCACCTCATCATTATCATTCGTCATGATAATAACACGTGGCGAACCCTCTTGAGGCTGTGGACATTTCATCAAACTACTCAAGATTGCTCCGTAGGTTTTTCCACTTCCTTGTGGCGCAATAACCAACAAATCTCCACCTTGTTTGATACGTTTTAAAATCGCTTGTTGCAAGGCATTCGGCTGTGGATAATTTCCCTCAACTAAGGTGTTTTCAAAATTCTGATTGATTTCTGCAAAATAATCTTTCATGGTTACTGCAATTTTTCGTTGTTGTGATGTCTATCAGCGTCACGTTTGGTTTTCTTGTCCAAATTCTTTTGTAACGCTTCTTGTAAATTAATTCCTGTTTGATTTGCCAAGCAAATAAGGACAAACAAAACGTCCGCCATTTCATCGCCCAAATCCTTGGTTTTGTCGCTTTCTTTCTCGCTTTGTTCGCCATAACGTCGTGCGATAATACGTGCCACCTCGCCTACTTCTTCGGTCAGCATAGCCATATTGGTCAGTTCGTTAAAATAACGTACACCAAAAGTTTTTATCCAATCGTCAACGGTTTTTTGTGCTTGTTCAATCGTCATTATTCTTTGTTTTTGGAGTCAATTAAAATCGTAACAGGCCCGTCATTGTCGAGTGAAACATTCATGTCTGCACCAAAAATTCCTGTTTGAACGGTTAAACCTGTTTTACTAAATTCTTGAATGAGATATTCATATAAAGGAATAGCTGTTTCGGGTTTTGCCGCTTTGATAAAACTCGGTCGGTTTCCTTTTTTGGTCGATGCAAACAACGTAAACTGACTGATAATCAATAGTTCGCCATTGACATCTTGTACGGAAAGATTCATTTTTCCTTGGTCGTCGCTAAAAATCCGCATTTGCGCAACTTTTCCAACCAACCAATCGGCATCTGCTTGCGTGTCATCTTCTTCAATTCCAACAAGCAAGACTAATCCTCGGTTGATTTTCCCTTGCACTTTTTCAGCAATGGTCACGCTCGCTTTGGAAACACGTTGCAGGACAATTCTCATGCGCCATAAATATTTTTGCGGTACATATCATCGGGGTCTTCCTCCATTAATTGCATATAAGAAATATACCGTGATTCGCTGATTTCGCCTTGTTCAACAGCTTCTTTGACAGCACATTGCGGTTCGTTCAGATGTTTACAGTTGTGGAAACGACATTTTCCTAAAAGTTCACGCATTTCGGGAAAATAATGAGCAATGTGTTCTTTGTCCAAATCGACAATTCCAAAACCACGAATACCTGGTGTGTCGATGATGTAACCACCTGTGGAAAGTTTGTGCATTTCGGCAAAGGTTGTGGTGTGTTGTCCTTGTAAATGTGCTTGCGAAATTTCGGCTGTCCGAATATTTAGATTCTCGTCCAAAGCATTGATAAGCGTACTTTTTCCTGCTCCGCTGTGTCCCGAAATCATCACTTGTTTGCCATTAATTTCCGAGCGTAAAAAATCAATATTTTCTTTATTTAACGCCGATATTTTAGAACACGCATAACCGATATTCTCATACAAATAAGCGAGTGCATCGGCATATTCTAAATCATCGGCAGATAATGTGTCTATTTTATTAAAAAGCAAGGTTGTCGGAATGCGAAATGCTTCGGCAGCAACCAAAAAACGGTCGATAAACGCCAACTGTGTCGTAGGTGAATGTAAAGTCACAAGCAAATACGCTCGGTCAACATTCGCTGCCAAAATGTGCATTTGCTTGCTCAAATTAGTCGATTTTCGGACGATGTAATTTTCTCGGTCGTGAATTTCAGAAATCGTGCGATTGCCCTCGTTATCTTCCGTTATGTCCACTTCAACGACATCGCCCACAGCAAGAGGATTGGTCGTTTTCATACCATTTAATTTGAATTTACCACGAATACGGCAATTAATCAACCGCCCGTCCGTCAATTCAACAATGTACCATTTCCCTGTGGATTTTAAAACTTTACCTGTTTCTGTCATTGGTGCAAAGATAGTTTTTTTAGACAAAAGACGGGAAGACAAAAGATAAAAGACTTTTTTAATTTTTTCTTGTTCTTTTTTCCGCAAAAAGTGACTAAAAAACCTGTCCAATAAAAAATTATGTTTAACTTCGACTTAAAAAAACACCATGATAGAAAGAGTAAACCTTAATAAAATCTTGTTTTTGGACATCGAAACCGTTCCAATTTATCCACGCTATGAAGATGTCGATGACGGATTGCGCAAGTTCATTGATATAAAATTAAAAATCAATCCTTTAGAACCTGAAACAACAGCTAACTACGAGCGTGCAGGAATTTATTCGGAGTTTGCCAAAATTGTTTGTATCTCCGTTGGTTTTGTGCGTGACACACGGACAGGCAGACAAATGCGCATGAAGTCGTTTTATCACGATGATGAATATACCTTACTTAAACAGTTTAAAGCCTTGTTGGACGAACACCGTGAAGATTTTCAAATTCTCTGCGGACACAATTCCAAAGAATTTGATTTTCCGTTTATCTGCCGAAGAATGTTAATCAATGGAATAAAACTGCCCGAAGTACTGAATATCGCAGGCAAAAAACCGTGGGAAATAGCACATTTGGACACGCTGGAATTATGGAAATTTGGTGATTACAAAGCTTATACATCGTTGGCATTATTGTGTCATGTTTTTAATATTCCAACTCCGAAAGATGATATTTCGGGCGCAGATGTAGCACGTGTTTATTACGAAGAAAACGACTTGGAACGCATTAAAGTTTACTGCGAAAAAGACGTGGTTGCACTGATTCAACTGTTCTTGCGTTTTCGTGGCGACAACTTAGTTGATAATAGTGAGATTTATCATAGTTAAACCTTCTCGGCAATTTTGTTATTTTTGCATTTTATATTCAAAACAAGTATTCAAATTATGAAAAATAAATTTCACTTTTTCACTTTCTTAGGGCTTTTATTTCTTGCGTTTTCGTGCGCTCCAGTTTATAAATGTGGCGAATCCCGACCGAGTGGATTTGCAGCAGGCAATCGCTTAACAGGTGTCGTCAATGAACGTGACGAATTGTGCGAATTATCTAAAAATCAACAAGAAACAATCGTCAAATTGACAGAAAACACTAAAATACTCAACGAAACAATTGATAGTTTGAATGTTAAAAATCAAACATTGCAAGGCGAATACAATACCTTGAACGGGAAATACAAAACCTTGCAAGGTGACCATGAAGCTCTGAAAGAAGATCTTTTGAAATTGACAAAAAACTACAACGCTGCCGTTACGGAGAATCTAACGCAAGGACACTTGTATGATGAGCGCATTAAAGAAAAAGAACGTCGCTTGGCGGAACGTGAAAAAGAATTGATGGAACGTGAAAAGCGCATCAAAGAATTGGAGTTGGAAATTGCTCGCCGTGATTCGATAGTGAAACGCTTAAACCAAATTTTACAAGATGCTTTACTTGGATTTGACAAAGATGAACTTTCTGTGGAAATCAAAAACGGAAAAGTTTACATTTCGATGTCTGATAAATTAATGTTCCAATCGGGCAAATCTGACGTGCAGGAAAAAGGAAAAACGGCACTTGAATCTTTGGTAACTGTGTTTGCAAAAAATGAAAATTTTGAAATTTTAGTCGAAGGACACACCGATAATATTCCGATAAAAACAGCACAATTTAGCGATAATTGGGATTTAAGTGCTGCTCGAGCAACAGCTGTTGTACGTATTTTACAACAAGGTGGAAAAATCAACCCCAATCGTTTGACAGCTTCAGGAAAAGGCGAATATGAGCCGAAAGTTGCGAACGACACACCCGAAAATAGAGCTAAAAACAGACGTACGGAAATCATTTTGTCGCCAAACTTGACGGAGTTAATGGAGTATTTAGGAAAGTGATTCAAGTTAAGAGTGAAGATTACAATTTATTCTGTTAATTAACGTTTTTGTGCCAATGAGATTAGTGCCATTTATTTTTTTACTGTTTTTGACGACCAGTATTTATGCGCAAAAGTTTACGCCAAAATCCCGAACGGAATTAGGTTTGATGCTTGGTGGAAGTCATTATTTTGGTGATTTAAACCAAGAAAAACAGATGCGTTTTACTTCGCCTGCGGCTCAATTTATCGTGCGCTATAATATTAATCCACGCATAACAGTACGTTCTAACATTGGCTTAGGTAGAGTTTATGGCTACGATTACAGAAGTTCGAATCCATTATTTGTCAATCGTAATTTGTCGTTTAGCTCCGTTATTTTGGAAGTTGCCTCGGGCGTTGAATTTCACTATTTAAAATACCAAGTTGGACACAGTAAATTTCGGTTTACACATTACATCTTAGCACAAGTAGGTGTTTTTTACATGAATCCAAAAGCAAAAATTAACGGTTCGTGGTATAATTTGCGTGACATCGGAACAGAAGGGCAGGGAACGGCAATCAATAATCAAAAGCGATACAGTTTGCTGCAATTGTGCGTTCCAGTTGGGTTAGGCTTAAAGTTCTCGATAACAGACCGCCTTTCCATTGGCTTGGAATACGGTATTCGCATGACATTTACCGATTATTTAGATGATGTAAAAAGTAGTACCTATATTTCCAAATCGCGTATGGAGCAGGCAAATAGCCCCATCGCAGCAGATTTGTCCAACCGCAGTTTAGACCAAAATGATTATGGTGTTCGGGGGAATTCCAATACGAAAGATTGGTATGCGTTTTTTGGATTAACCTTGACTTTTCAAATCGGGAAACACAATGCGTGCGTGCAACCGTGATTTATTGAGTTCAAATTAAAGACCTGCTTTTAAACCACTAACGCTTTTGATGGTGTTTAGCATTTTTGGGTATAAACTTGACTTTACGCCACTTTCGAGTGTTGTAATCATAAATGAAATTTCGTCAACTGTAATTTTTCGAGAAATGTAATAGTGTGGTTCTTTTCCGTCCACAAGTTTTGTTATGAACATATCGTCGGTGTGTGTGATGAGGTTTTTTGCAAAAAAATCAATCAAGAGAAGTCGTTTAATTTTATCATCATAAATCTGCGAATCATCGCCTATTTCTTCAATTGTAAATTGGAAATTCTCGCCTTTTTTCAAGTGCCAAACAAAGCCGTCTAACTCGCTTGCAATTTGAATTTTAAAATTCCCAAGTGTGCTGTCTTCTATCGGAAACCGAACTTTTAGTGGTAAATTGTAAGGCGACAAATCTTTTTCAATGCTGTTTGTTACGGTAAATTCAATTTCAGTATCACTCGAACTTGAAAAGATAGAGCAGGAGGGAAGTGCGATTGAACACAGAATAAAATAACAGAGAAATTTCATGAGAACAAAGGTAGTTAAATAATTAAGAGTTTAGAGTGATGAGTGCAGATGTGTGACGGAATTATCACACATCAATAGGCAGGGGTTTAAACTCCTGCCGATATTATTCGCACGGATTTCAATCCCTGCCATAATAAAAAAAGGGGCGAAAGCCCCTTTTTTTGTTTTATAATCTAATCCGAAATTAATCAAAACTATCTGAACTTGTATTAACAACTTTAACTTTGTTGTCACCTGTTGAGATAACTTTAAATTCTGTTCTTCTGTTTTTCTCATGTTCTTCTTCCGAACAATCTGATTTAACGTTGCCCTCACACGCACAGTCATTCAACAAACGTGATTCACCATAACCTTTACCATAGATGCGTTCAGGGTTTGTGATACGTTTTTTGATGTACTCTGCAGATGCTTTTGCACGATTACTAGAAAGTTTTTCGTTATACGCTTTCGAAGCACGACAGTCTGTATGCGAACCAAGTTCTACAACCATGTTCGGGTATCTGTTCATAACTTCTACAACTTTATCCAACTCTTTAGCTGCGTCAGGACGAATATTGAATTTGTCTAAGTCGAAGTTAATCGGGTTGATTTGAACAAGGTCACGTAAGTCTTTTACTTCTGGTTCAAGAGTCATATCTAACACTCCGTGAACGTCATATTGACCTTCTCTGTCGAACAATTGGTTGTATGTGATTGTTTTCGTGAAGTATCCTTCTTTTTGCAATACAAGATTATAACTTCCTCGGTCGTTGATTTTCTTGTCTGGTAACGCACGTTTGAAGTCACCTGATTCAGGAGTTGTGATATTGATTGCTTTTCCTGTAAAGTTATCAGCAAAATTAATCTTCACACCTTCTAATGGTAAACCTGTTTTCTTGTCCGTTACAAGTGCATAGATAGAAATTCCTGGGTCTTTTTCAAGAATTACATCAGCTGTTACAACTTCTTCTTTCGTAAACGTACTTGCTTTGTTTGCTCCGTCAAAATACTTTTCTTTCGTTCCTAACAACGCATAGTTTTTGTCGTATTCAGCTTCAAAAGCGTAGAAACCGTTTTCGTCTGCATTTTTGCTTGCAATAACATTTCCTTTGTCATCTTTCAAGTCAATTTTTGCAAATGGAACGATGTTTCCTTTTTTGTCTTTCGCTGTTCCTTGAATGGTAATAGAAAAAACAAATGGACGAATCAACTGTACTGAATAGATGTCATCACCACCGTCACCGCCATCTCTGTTAGAAGACAAGAAACCGTATTTGAAGTCTTTAGACATTGTGAAAGCGAAGTCATCGTTTTTAGTGTTTACTGGTGTTCCCAAGTTGGTAACTTTTGTAATTTCATCACCTTTATAAATCGCTACAAAAACATCAAGTCCACCCAATCCTGGCATACCATCTGTTGCAAAAAACAAACGACCTTCGCTGTCAATAAATGGGAACATCTCTTGTCCTTCGGTGTTGATTTTAGCACCAAGGTTAATCATTTCGCCAAAAGTACCGTCAGCGTTGATTGCTACTTTGTAGATGTCTGCTCCGCCAAATCCACCTGGTTTGTCAGAAGACAAATACATTGTTTTTCCGTCTGCTGAAATCGTTGGGTGTCCAATAGAGTAATCTTTTGAGTTATATGGAAACTCTTTTTCTTTTACCCATTTTCCTTTCTCGTTAATTTCTGCAATGTACAGTTTTAAGTTTTGGATACGTTTTCCGTCTTTTCTGTTTTTACCCGAAGTGATGTTGTTACGTGTAAAATACACGATTTTGTTGTCGGGAGAAAAAGCCAATGAACCTTCGTGGAAACGTGTGTTTACTTTTTTAACTTTCGTTACGTTTTCAACTTTGTTTCCGTCTTTTACTTCAACTTTGAAGATGTCAAGGAAACGGTTTGCATTCCATGCCCACTCATTTTGTACCATTACTCTTCTTCTGCGAGCAGAAAGAAAGTACATTTCTGTTTGTGAAGGGCTGTAATAACCACCAAAGTCAGCTTGTACCGTGTTGATGTCAAGGTGCTCCACTTTGAAAAACGGTTTAAGGTTTTCAATGCGTGATTTATAACCCTCATCTTCCAAGAACAATTTACTGCGTGAATCTGCTGCTTTTTGCTCTGTGTACGTTTTCATCCACTTGTCACTTTCGGTATAATTACCTAATTGTTTTAAGGTGTAAGCGTAATTGTAGCAATCTTCAGCTTTTACACCGTTTGATGTGATAGCTTTAGAATAAACATCAGCTGATTTTTGAAACTGCTCCATTTTCATGTATGAATAAGCCAATTTCAACTGCATTTCAGGACTGTCCATTGTAGAGCCTTTTAGTTCCTCGTATAACTTTGCAGCATAAGAGTACGCTAATTTGTCGAAATAATTATTTGCTTTCTTTAACTTTCCACCTTGGGCGAAAGCTGTTAAAGTCATCGTGCAAATAAGAACTACTAATATATTTTTCATCTTTGTTGTCTTTGTAAATTATTAGAAATAACGAGGTGAACGGATACCGTCTTTTTTGAACGTAAAGTCGTAAGAAAGCAAGATTTCAAACGTTCCGCTGTTATGGTTACGTATTTTTTGCAAGCCTAAATCCGATGCTACACCAATTTTAAATTGTGGTGTTGCTTGTACTTGAACAAACGCTCCCAAAGCCGCATCTAAACGGTAGTTTGCACCAAACCACAAAATGTTGTTGTAAATCGCAGCAACTGACATATCCACACTAACAGGTGCATTTTCAGTTAATTTTACCAAACCAACAGGACGAAGTTTCCAACGGTCTGTTAAGGTAATAACCCCTCCGATTGTTCCGAAATAGTGACGACGCTCTAAGTTTGTTGTGCTTAATTTGTCGTAGCTTTGTTCTAAAATTTTCGGTGATGAAACCCCAACAAAGAAATAAGGCAAATGGTAGTAAATACCAACTCCGAAATTCGGGTTAACATTGTTGCGTACATTTTGCAACAATTTAGGGTCATTCGGGTCATCAGAATTTAAACCGTCACGTCCAACGTTAATTAAGTTTAATCCTGCTTTTACACCAAAGGCTAATTTTCCTTTGTGGTTTTTGAAACGAACGGTGTACGAACCATCTGCGTAGAACATGGTTTGGTTCATAGGCCCGATGTTATCGTTTACGGCTGTAAAACCAACACCAACAGATTCGTAAGGTAGTGGAGAGTGAACACTCAAGGTTGTTGAACGTGGTCTCCCATCAAAACCTACCCATTGTTCTCTGTGAAGTGCAGTAATATTTAACATACCACTATTTCCTGCATAAGCAGGGTTTATAAACAGCATATTATCAAAATACTGTGTAAAATGTGGATCTTGCTGAGCGGATACGTCAGCGGCTCCAAGAACCGCTAACGTGAAACATCCAATTAAAAACTTTATTGTTTTCATTTCATATAATTTCAATTGTGAAACAAATTTTTATTAACGTTGGATATAAACATATCCTTTAATTATTCCAACGGTATCATCTTTCGTGTCAAGAACGTAGTAGTAAGTTCCTGTTGGGAGCGTTTCGCCACCTACAGTCAACTTGCTGTTTGTTGTCCCTGTCCACTCGTTTAAGTAACCGTCTTTTGCGTAAACGATGTTACCCCAACGGTTATAAATCGTGATGTGATTGTTTGGATAATTTTCAATCCCTTTGATAACCCATGTATCATTTGTTCCGTCACCGTCAGGCGTAAATGCTGTCGGAACTGAAACTCCTGTTGGACACGTATTCGGGTCACATGGGTTTTTAGGGTCTGAACCATTGGTAACTTCCTCACCATTTGTTACTCCGTCACCGTCACAGTCAGCATCTTTCCATGCTTGAGAAGTTGCAACTGTTTGGTTCGCCGCAACATAGTCACAAAGGTCATTCGGATCTGTTCCGTCTGCTACTTCATCTTCATTTGTTACACCATCACCGTCACAATCAGCGTCTAACCATGTTTGTGTTGGAGTAACTGTTTGGTTCGCTATCACGTAATCACAAAGGTCAGTTGGATTTGTTCCGTCTGCTACTTCTGTACCGTTTGTTACACCGTCACCGTCACAGTCAGCGTCTAACCATGCTTGTGTTGGAGCAACTGTTTGGTTTGCAACAATAAAGTCACAAGCGTCATCTGGATTTGTTCCATTTGCTATTTCGTCTTCGTTTGTTACACCATCACCGTCACAGTCAGCTTTTGGATTAGCTAAACAGTTTTCTACCGTAATGATAACAACTGCTGTGTCACAAAGTACTGGCATTCCTGTATCACACACACCATAAACTAAAGTATCGTTTCCAGTAAATCCTGGGTTTGGTGTGTATGTGATTGTTCCGTCAGCGTTGACAACTACTGTTCCGTTGTTTGGATTTTCTGTTACCACAACTGTTGTTGGGTCAATATTTCCGTCAACATCGGTGTCGTTTGTTAATACGTTAACCACAACTGGCACACCTTCATACGTTCCTGTAGAATCATCTACTGCGATTGGTGCATCGTTAATTGGATTAACTGTAATGATAATCGTATCGTTTACACAGTTTACATTGTCGTTACAAACCGTTACAACTACCGTATCTTGTCCATTAAAGTCAGGATTTGGTGTGTACGTGATTGTTCCGTCATTGTTGTTTGTTACCGTTCCGTTTGATGGAGGTGTAACAACACTACCAACAGTTAATGTTCCTCCGTCAGGAGCATTGTCATTACCTGTTACGTCAATCGTAATTGGTGTGTCCTCATTTGTTGTATCAGCTTCGTTAACAATACCTGGTGTGTCCACAACATGAATGAAGATTGTATCGTTTACACAAACATTTGCTGCATCACAAACTGAAACAACTACTGTATCTCTACCTGTAAAGCCTGGTGTTGGCGTGTATGTAATTGTTGTATCTCCTGGATTTACAACCACACCTCCATTTGTTGGTGGTGTAACCACACCTCCGATTACTGGAGTATCTCCACCGAAATCGTCATTGTCTGTTACATCCACTGTTACAGGTGTATCTTTTGGAGTTGATGTACTTTCGTTAGAAATACCTGCAACTGTAATAAAGATTGTGTCAGGAAGACAAACACTTCCGTCACAAACGCTTACAATCACTGTATCTTTACCTGTGAAACCTGTAGCAGGCGTGTAAGTTACACTTCCGTCAACGTTTACTACTGCTGTTCCGTTAGAACCGTCTTTAACAGGCGTTCCGCTAACAGTTAATGTTCCACCGTTAAATGTGTCATTGTCTGTAATAACTGGAGTCGTTACAGCTACATCTTTATCGGTAGTTACATTTTCATTTTCAACGTCGATAACGCTGATGAAAATTGTATCGTTTACACAAACACTAGATGCGTTACAAACTTCTACCACAATCGTATCACGACCTGTGAACCCTGTGTTTGGTGTATATGTAATTGTTGAATCCCCTGGATTTACAGTTGTATTTCCGTTAGAACCACCGTTTACAACACCTCCGATTACTGGAGTATCTCCACCGAAATCGTCATTGTCTGTTACATCCA
>DAOMPZ010000079.1:0-2109 GCA_035445045.1 Crocinitomicaceae bacterium
CCGAACATGACAAAAACACACTTTGGCAAGGTTTGTTAGACGACAGACTTGATGTAATCGCTACCGACCATGCGCCACACACGATTGAAGAAAAAGGACAGTCGTATCTCAACGCTCCTTCAGGTGGGCCATTGGTACAACACGCTTTATTGGCGATGTTAGACAAAGTTGAGGAAGGTAAAATCTCCATTGAAAAAGTGGTCGAAAAAATGGCACACGCACCTGCCGTTTGTTTTAAAATCAACGACAGAGGCTACATTCGTGAGGGGTATTATGCTGATTTGGTAGTGGTCAAAAAACAAGCGACAACAGTTTCTAAAGAAAATATTTTGTACAAATGCGGTTGGTCGCCGTTTGAAGGTCATACATTTAACTATTCTGTTGATAAAACATTCATTAACGGTCAGTTAGCGTATTCAAAAGATGAAAAGATAACGCAAAAATTTGGGCAACGCCTTACGTTTAACCGATGAGAAAAAGTATTTTTTTATTGCTGACGAGTTTCGCTCTGTTCAGTTGTGACCAACAAGGAGCGCAGTTACCTGTTCCGAAAGATGTTATTCCTGTCGATACGATGATTTTTATCATGAGTGATATGGCTGTTTTGGAAAATGTTGTACGCCGAGATTTTCCGCAGTTAGCACAACAAGCCGAAATCGTCAAAAATTCGGGCGATTCACTTTTGAAAAATTATAATATCGACTACAATCGCTACAAACAATCTTTGGATTATTACACATTCAGCCCCGACACGATGATTTACATTTATGAAAAAATGTCGGATAACATTACGGTTAAATTACATGAGGTTGAAAAGGAGCGTTAAGATATTGGAAATTGCCACAGATTCACAGATATAATACTGAAAATCAAATGATAAAATTCACACAGATAGTAAACACAAAGTGTTTACTGTAGATTACATGATTTCAAATTTATTTGGAATATCTGTGAGTATTTATACAAAAAATCTGTGCATCTGTTGCTATAAAAACAATTTTACACGAGCATCGTGATAAAATCTTAGGTTAAAGGTGCGTTTGCCTTGAAGATTATGACTCTCCTCCACACCTATTCCAAATAATTTCATTAAACTTGTACCAAAATATTAAAAATGAAACAGGCAATTAGTATAAAAGGAGCTCCTGCGCCTATCGCTCCATATTCACAAGCAATTTTAGCAGGAAATACGTTGTATGTTAGCGGTCAAATTCCGCTTAACCCCATGACTGGCGAACTTGTTTTGGACTCAATCGCTGATGCTACACGCCAAGTTATGGATAACATCAAAAACTTGCTCAACGAAGCAAATATGGACTTTTCAAACGTTGTCAAATGCACGATTTTCATGAAAGATATGAACGATTATGCGGTTGTCAACGAAGTTTACGGAAGTTATTTTTCAGACGTTCCTCCTGCACGCGAAGCCGTACAAGTTGCACGTTTGCCACGAGATGTTTCAGTTGAAATTTCATGTATTGCTGTTAAGTAAATGCGTTTTTGTTTCCTTGTTTTTATACTGTTTACGCTCGGAAGTTGCGCTAAAAAAGATATTACTTTTGATGTAACTTATGAAGTAAATGCAGAAGAGTTTAGACTTGAAAACAATCAACTTGTAATTGAGGATTATCCACTTTTTCTGCAAAATAATGTCGAAAAAAATTATTCTAAAATTAGCTTGATTAAAGAAGTTCAATTAGTTGAAGTTTGTTCAAATACTTCATTTTCAGTAAATTCGATTGAAATTTTAAATAAAACGACTTGGGAAACGTTAAACGGTCAAATTAAAAACAAAGACCAAAATTGCGTGAGTGTGATTGACAGCGAAAAAAACCTAAAAGAAATTTTTAAAGACAATAAATTAGGACTTATTTTAACTTTAAGTAAAACTCAAAATGTTTTTCCTAAAACATTACGTCTAAAATTTCGTTTCAAAGGAAAACACGAAAAAACTAACATTCAATACCGCATTGTAGCATAGTGAGCGAAAACGTAGAAATATCGGTAATCATAGTCAACTACAACGTTGAGCACTTTTTGGAACAGTGTTTAAACTCTGTTTTTAACGCCTTTAAAAATTGTTCGGGCGAAGTTTTTGTCGTTGATAAC
>DAOMPZ010000079.1:2140-11638 GCA_035445045.1 Crocinitomicaceae bacterium
AATTCCCCGATGTAATCGTTATTGATAACAAAGTGAATTTGGGTTTTTCCAAAGCAAATAACCAAGCGATGCGTCTTGCCAAAGGAAAATATGTATTGCTATTAAACCCTGACACCGTTGTTGAAGAAGATACATTTCGGCAAGTCATCGACTTTATGAACGAAAACCCCGATGCAGGTGGTTTAGGCGTTAGAATGATTGACGGAAAAGGACGTTTTTTACCCGAATCCAAACGTGGAATACCAACGCCTGCCGTGGCTTTTTACAAAATTTTTGGGTTATCAAGTTTATTTCCGAAATCCAAAAAATTTGGACGGTATCATTTAGGTTATCTCTCTGAAACAGAAGTGCATGAAATAGAAATTTTGAGCGGTGCATTTATGCTCATGCGTAAAGAAACCTTGGATAAAGTTGGTTTGTTAGACGAAGATTTTTTCATGTACGGCGAAGATATTGACCTTTCATATCGCATCATTTTGGGTGGTTATAAAAATTACTATTTTCCGACAAAAATCATTCATTATAAGGGCGAAAGCACTAAAAAAAGTTCGGTTAATTACGTATTTGTGTTCTACAATGCGATGATAATTTTCGCAAAAAAACACTTCTCACAAAAAAATGCGAAATTATTTAGTTTGGCTATCAATTTTGCCATTTATTTCAGAGCATCACTCGCTATTTTTACCCGACTTGTTAAACGTTCTATCCTGCCAATTATTGACTTTTTATCGTTAATCGGTGGTGCATATTTATTAACCCATTATTGGCAAGAAAAGGGTATTTATTTTCCCGAACACGTCACTAAAATTGCCATTCCTGCTTATGTGTTGACATGGATGTTATCCGTCTTATTTCAAGGAGGTTACGACAAAGTATTGAAAGTTGGAAATTACCTTAAAGGTATTGTTTATGCGACAGGAGTTTTGCTAATTGTTTATGCTTTATTACCTAAAGAATATCAATTTTCAAGGCTTTTCATTTTAGCCGCAGCATTGTGGGCATTTTCATATTATCTTTTCAGTCGTTTGGCTTTGCAATGGCTTTTTGGAGATAAATTTAAACTTGCAGGTACACGAACGAAGAAATTCATCATTGTCGGAACACCCGAAGAAAGTCAACGTGTTGAAAAATTAATTCGACAAACAGCCAATCAAATTTCAACAGTTTACTTCGTAAGTTCAGAAGAACAAATATCTAAAAATCAGATTGGTAGAATAAATCAATTAGACTCTTTGATTAAGGAATATAAAATTGATGAAATTATCTTTTGTGCCAAAGATTGCTCTGCGAGTGTTATCTTAGAATGGATGAATCAGCTCAATAATTCAAGTTTGGATTTTAAAATTGCACAACCCGACACGGTTTATCTCATCGGAAGCAATTCGATTGAAACTTCGGGCGATTTATATATGTTGAATATCAATCAAATTAATTCTGAAAAAAATATTCGCTACAAACGTTTGTTTGATATTTTTGGTTCACTTATTTTAACACTTGGATTACCTATTTCGATTTGGTTTTTTAAAAATAAGCGAAATTATATTCAAAATTTAATTTCTATTTTGTTAGGAAAAAAGAGTTTCGTTGGTTACATCACAGATGAAAGTAAAAGCACAACAAACAATTTACCACTCATAAAAAAAGGAATCTTAACACCTGATACAACAAACTCATTATCAGACAAAAATACACTTAATAAAGTTAATTTAATTTACGCAAGAGATTATTCTATCTCGAAAGATTTAAAAATTCTTTTGAAAAATTTCAAGAAACTTGACCACTAATTTAAGGATAAACAAACTTTATTATCAAGCCGTTGTCAATAAAAAATAATATAGTTTTTAGTTCTTATTGAATTTTTATGTTACTTTTGCGCATAAAATTCAATAGTTATCAATGGCGCAAATAGAGATTAGATTGCCGAAAATGGGCGAAAGTGTTACTGAAGCAACAATTACAAATTGGCTAAAAAGTGTAGGTGACACAGTAGAAATAGACGAACCACTTGTAGAAGTAGCAACAGACAAAGTAGATAATGAACTACCGTCAGAAGCAGGCGGAAAATTAGTTCAAATACTTTTTGAAAAAGACCAAGTTGCGCAAGTTGGTGATGTTATTGCTATCATTTCCACAGACGGAGGAGCAGTAGTTGAAGCACCTACTCAAGAAGCTAAACCCACAGCGGTAGTTTCAAACGCTACTGTGGCAACCACTCAAAGCGCACCAACAAGTATTACAAACAGCGACCGTTTTTATTCTCCACTTGTAAAAAGTATTGCATCGAAAGAAGGAATTTCCCAACAAGAGTTAGATACTGTTGCAGGAACAGGAAAAGAAGGACGTGTTACCAAACAAGATATTTTAGACTATATTTCAAACAGAGGAAATGCACCTGTTGCAGTTGCTCCGACAGTTGAAGCACCAAAACCAGCGGTTGCAGCACCTGCGAAACCAACGACAAGCGGAAATGTTCCAGACTTTATAGCGAACATGAAAGTTCCTGTTGCAATGCCAAATGCAGGCGACGAAATCATTGAAATGGACAGAATGCGTAAGTTAATCGCTGACAATATGGTTATGTCTAAGCACGTTTCACCACACGTTACGTCTTTCGTTGAGGCTGATGTAACAAACATTGTGATGTGGCGTGAGAAAAATAAAAAAGCATTCAAAGCACGTGAGGGCGAAAATTTAACGTTTACACCTATTTTCGTTGAGGCAGTTGTCAAAGCAATCAAAGACTTTCCGATGATTAACATTAGTGTAAGTGGTAATCAAATTATTAAACGCAAAGACATTAATATAGGTATGGCAACAGCTTTACCGTCTGGGAATTTAATTGTGCCTGTTATTAAAAACGCTGACCGTTTAAATTTAGTTGGTTTAGCAAAAGGTGTTAATGAATTAGCGAACAGTGCACGTAACAATAAATTAAAACCAGAAGATATTCAAGGCGGAACTTATACCATCTCAAATGTAGGAACATTTGGAAATGTTATGGGAACACCAATTATACCACAACCACAAGTTGCAATTTTAGCACTTGGAGCAATTCGCAAAATGCCTGCTGTAATCGAAACACCAGAAGGTGACTTTATTGGTATTCGACACAAAATGTTTTTAAGCCACTCGTATGACCACCGTGTTGTTGATGGTTCATTAGGTGGAATGTTTGTAAAACGAGTTGCGGAGTATTTAGAACAATTTGATATTAACCGAGAAATATAATTTTAACCATGAACACTAATAATATGAAAAAGATTTACTTAATGTGTAGTATCATCGTATCATCAACGATGACATTCGCGCAAAACATGGGTAAACAAGGAGCTGAATTAGATAATTTCATCGCTACTACAACGAAAGAAAAGGAATTAGTAAAAGAAAGTTCCAATCAAATGATGAATGGTTTTTTTGCAAACGCAGACAAAGTCGCTGATAAACTTCTTTCTATAAATAATGGTAGTGCAAACTACAATTATAGAAAAGGATATACGCAGTTTATGCTTGGAAAAAATCCAAAACAAGTTATTCCTTATTTGAGTAAAGCGAGTTCCAAAAAAGTTAAAAAAACGGTCGATGTGTATTCTACCAAAGATGTAGCACCTGTTGACGTTTATTACTATTTGGGCGTTTCGTACCACAGACTTGAAAAATTAGACAGTGCTAAGTATTTCTATCAGCTATATACTGAAAAAGCTGCTAAGAAAAATATTCTTCACAGATATGCAAAAGCACGTATCACACAATGTGAAAATGCTAAAAAGCAAATCGAGAACAAAAATAAAGACATTGTTGTAACGAATTTAGGACCTGTTGTAAATACAGAATTTCCTGAATATTCATCTGTGCTTTCTCGTGACGGAAAAACAATTTTCTACACATCAAGAAGACCTTGGGGCGGAGATACGTCAAAAACATTTATGAGTGCAGAAGAAGGTTGGTATCCTGAAGATATTTACAGCAGTAAAAAAACGGGTGGAACATGGGCTAATTCAAAACGAATTGTAGGAAGTTCGCCAATGTATAACGAAGCTGTTATCACACTTCACGCTGGTCAAAATCAAATTTACACCTATACGGACAGTACGGGAAGAGGTGATATTTATTATTCTGATGCAAATAAAGCAGACTTATTTGCAGATGAAACCTTGTTAAATATTTCGGGTATTAACGAGAAAAAATCTTGGGAAACAAGTATTTTCTTTACAAAAGACGGAAAAAGATTGTATTTTTCATCAGATAGAAAAGGTGGTTACGGAGGTCGTGACTTATACTACTGTGAGAAAGACAACAATGGAAATTGGTCAGAGCCTAAAAATATGGGGCCTGCTATCAATTCAGCATTTGATGAAGAATCTCCTTTTGTTTCCAATGACGGTAAATATTTCCTTTATTCTTCTAACAGTGAGCAAAGTATCGGAGGTTTCGACGTTTTCTATGCACCTGCATCAGGAAATGGCTTTGGAACTGGAAAACCATTAGATTATCCCTTAAACTCAACAGAAGATGATGTATTCTACACGAGTTCATCAAACAATTACAAAGGTTATTTGACTTCATCACGAGTAGGTTCTTTCGGAGATAAAGACATTTACGAAATCGACTTGAACTACATCGGCTTGGACAAATCTTACTTTGCAGTTATTGATTTCAAAATGCCAACTGAAAATACACCAATTCCAGAAAACACACGTGTACGCTTTGTATGTAACGATTGTGCGGTAAAATCTATTGAAAACATTGCAGATAAAGATGACAACCAAGTAATTCAAGCTTTAGAGCCGTGTAAAGATTATTATTTTGAATACATCTCAACAATCGATGGACAAGAATCTGTGTTTAAAACAGATACCGTTAAAACAGATTGTAACTTGGCTAAACAAGACATCAAAAAAACAGTTGTAATTGAGAAAGAAAAACAACCAGAAGTTGCAAAACCGCTACCTGTGACCGATTACAGAAAAGATTTTGCGTATAACAAAAATACAATCGTAACGACAGAGAAAACCTACAAAGAAATGGTTACGAAAGTAAAAGAAACATTGAAAAACGATAAAGATGCTGTAATCGTCTTTGAAATTTATTCTTCTGCCTCTTCTGTTCCAACACAAAAATACGGAACAAACGAAAAGCTTGCTCAATTACGTGCAAACAACGCAATGGCAGAGTTAATCAAAGAATTTAGCAAGGATATGGATATGTTCTCTCGTATTAAAATCGAGATTAAAGACGTAAAAGTTGACGGTCCTGCTTACGCAAACGATGCGCAAGACATGGGCAAATACGCTCCTTTCCAATTCGTAGAAGTAAAAGCGTTCAAGAAATAATAAGTATTTTGAATATAAAAAAAGCCACTTATTCAGTGGCTTTTTTTATGCTCTTATAATTCCTTTTTCTCGCTTTTTTAAACTATCTTTGCAAGCAATTATTTAATAAAAACATGGAATTACCTAAGATGTATGAGCCGAAAACGGCAGAGGAAAAATGGTACAAATACTGGTTGGATAAACGTTATTTTTATTCAACGCCCGACAATAGAGAACCTTACACGGTTGTCATTCCTCCGCCCAACGTCACAGGCGTATTACACATGGGACACATGTTAAATAATACCATTCAAGATGTACTTGTTCGCAGAGCGAGAATGTTGGGTAAAAATGCGTGTTGGGTTCCTGGAACAGACCACGCCTCTATTGCAACCGAAGCAAAAGTTGTTCAGAAATTGCGCACAGAAGGAATTAAAAAATCTGATTTGACACGTGACGAATTTTTGAACCACGCTTTTGAATGGAAAGACAAACACGGCGGAATAATTTTAGAACAATTAAAAAAATTAGGTTGTTCTTGCGATTGGGAGCGTACTTCGTTTACCATGGATGCAGAGTATTCCAAATCGGTTATTCAAGTTTTTATTGATTTATACGAAAAAGGCAAGATTTATCGTGATGTCCGTATGGTCAATTGGGACGTTGAAGCGTTGACAGCCGTTTCTGATGAAGAAGTTATTTACAAAGAAGTTAATTCTAAATTATTTCACGTTCGCTATCAAGTTGTAGGCTCAACAGACGAATGGGTAACGATTGCAACGACAAGACCCGAAACAATTTTAGGCGATACTGCGATTTGCATCAATCCCAAAGATGAGCGTTATAATCATTTACACGGTAAAAAAGTAATTGTTCCATTAACAAACCGTGAAATCCCAATTATCTTGGACGAATATGTTGAAATGGAATTTGGAACAGGTTGCTTGAAAGTCACACCTGCACACGATATTAACGACTACGAATTGGGCAAAAAGCACAATTTAGAAACGATTGATATTTTTAATGACAACGGAACATTAAATGCACACGGTTTGCACTATCAAGGAAAAGACCGCTTTGAAGTTCGCAAGGAAATTGAAAAAGAATTAAACGAAAAAGGATTTTTGGTTAAAGTGGAAGAACACTTGAATAAAGTTGGTTTTTCCGAGCGAACCGATGCTATTATTGAGCCGAAATTATCGTTGCAATGGTTTGTGAAAATGCAGGAACTTTCAAAACCTGCGCTGGACAACGTGATGAACGGAAATATTAATTTTCACCCCGAAAAATTCAAAAACACATACCGCCATTGGCTTGAAAACGTAAAAGATTGGTGTATTTCACGTCAACTTTGGTGGGGACATCAAATTCCTGTGTATTATCTGTCAGACGGCAGGTTTGTTGTTGCAAAGGATATATATGAAGCAGTTGTAGCTGTCGAAGAACAATACGGCTTAATAGTGAAGTTTGAAGATTTAAAACAAGACGAAGACGTTTTAGATACGTGGTTTTCTTCGTGGTTGTGGCCAATTTCTGTTTTTAATGGTATCACACAACCGAATAACGAAGAAATCAAGTACTACTACCCTACCAACGACTTAGTTACTGCGCCCGAAATCATGTTTTTTTGGGTTGCCCGAATGATTATTGCAGGTTACGAATATTTAGACGAATTGCCGTTTAGAAATGTGTATTATACAGGTATTGTACGTGATAAATTAGGACGAAAAATGTCTAAATCGTTAGGAAATTCGCCCGACCCAATTGAGTTAATCGAACAGTACGGTGCGGACGGTGTGCGTGTTGGAATTTTAATTTCTTCGCCTGCTGGAAACGATTTACCTTTCGATATTTCACAATGTGAACAAGGTCGTAATTTTGCCAATAAAATATGGAATGCGTTCCGTTTGGTAAATGGTTGGGAAGTAGCGGAAATTGAACAACCCGAGCATTCCAAAAAAGCGATTGAATGGTTTGAAGCTAAATTTCAACAGCAATTAGCGGAAATCAACGGGCATTTTGATAAATTCCGCATTTCTGATGCCTTGATGTGCATCTACAAATTAATTTGGGACGATTTCTGTTCGTGGTATTTGGAAATTATCAAGCCAGGTTACGAACAACCGATTGACAGTAAAACACTGCAAGCAACTATTCTTTTCTTTGAAGATTTGTTAAAGTTAATTCAGCCGTTTATGCCGTTCTTGGCGCAAGAATTATGGCACGCCATCGACCCAAACAGAACAGAAGATATTATCGTTGCCGAATGGACAAAAACACGTGCGTTCGACCAAACGATTTTGGACGAATTTGATACCGCTACGGAAGTAATTACAAGTATTCGCAACGTTCGCAAGCAACTAAACATTGCGAATAAAATTCAAATTGAACTTTTTGCAAAAAGCAACAATGCCAACACGTCTAAAAATTTAGATTGTATCATTAAAAAATTAGGTAATCTTACTAATTTTGAATACATTACAGAAAAAGTTGACAAAGCAAATATGTTCATGGTGAACGCTGTTGAATATTACGTTCCATTTGGTGACAACATTGATGTGGAGGCTGAATTGGAAAAATTAAACGCTGATTTGGTGTATGCAAAAGGCTTTTTAGAAAGCGTTTACAAGAAATTACATAACGAAAAATTTATGGCTGGCGCACCCGAACAAGTTGTAGCCAACGAAAAGAAAAAAGAAGCAGACGCATTACAAAAAATCGCTATTTTAGAGGAGAAAATAAAGTCTTTGGGGTAGGATTTGGAGTGCGAATTAATTTGCCCGTAACTATTTTATAATTCAAAAAAAAGACCTAAATTTGTAGGGAAATGGAAAATTTTGATGAGTACCTACGGCAAGGCGAACCGAACAAAGCTGAAAAAGCAAAAGTTTGGAAAGCAGCTATCGGCTTGCAACAAGTTGATGGCTTAAAACCGTCCGAATACCTCATTGAAGTAGCCAAACAAAACATCGAAGGCGACATTACCATTGAAGAGGTAAAGCAACGCATTCACGCCTATTATCAACAACACCCAGCCCAAACAGATGACGACAGAACCGAAGAGACGGACAAAGTTTCAGCTCGTGTTGCGGAAATGTTAGGCGAACAAACTTTTTCGTTTTCCCCAGCCGAATACATCGCTATTCATCGCAGATTGTTCCACGGTATTTATAAATTTGCAGGCAAAATTCGTGATTACAACATTACCAAACAAGAATGGATTTTGAACGGCGAAACGGTTTTATATGGTAGTGCAGACAGTTTAAAAGCAACATTAGAATACAATTTTGAACGAGAGAAAAAATTTAACTACAAAGGTTTAAGCCAACTTGAAACAATCGAACACATCGCACGTTTTATTTCCGACGTGTGGCAAATTCGCATTTTTAGCGAGGGAAACACACGCACAACAGCGATTTTTTTAATCAAATATTTGCGAACATTTGGCTTTACCGTCAACAACGATTTGTTCTCCGAACATTCTTGGTATTTCCGCAACGCACTTGTAAGAGCGAATTACAAAAATCATCTAAAAAACATTCATGCTACCAATGAATTTTTAATGCGTTTCTTTGGAAATTTGTTACTTGGCGAAAATAATGTACTAAAAAACAGAGAAATGCACGTTCATTTTTCTGACACTCTAAAAACACAAAATGACACTGTAAAGCCTAAAGTTGATACTGTAAATGACACTGTATTTTCATTGATACAGCAAAATAAAAGTATAACCGCAAATGAAATTAGTGAACGGTTAAATATAAGTTTAAGTACCGCAAAACGAAAAATTAAAAAGCTAAAAGAACAAAAAATAATAGAGCGCATTGGAAGCGACAAAACAGGAAAATGGGAAGTAACAATATAAAAACAAAAACACATGAGAAATCACGAAATTGACTATGAGATTATCGGCGAGGAGATGCAAATCGTCGAGATAGAGTTAGACCCACAGGAAACGGCTGTTGCCGAACCAGGTTCATTTATTTACATGAATGATAACATTCAGATGAACACGATTTTTGGGGACGGTTCAAATAATGACAACACAGGCTTTTTGGGCAAAATATTAGGCGCAGGAAAACGCTTACTAACAGGCGAAAATTTATTTATGACTGCTTACACAAATGTTGGAAGTGGAAAACTGCGTGTCGCTTTTGCATCGCCTTATCCAGGGAAAATCATTCCGTTG
>DAOMPZ010000080.1:0-11197 GCA_035445045.1 Crocinitomicaceae bacterium
AATACGTATATCCTGTAGCCGTGGCAGGTACAACACTAATTTTTTGAAAATTTCAATAATTTCACGCTCCGCTTGCGGAAGTGTTTTTTTTTGTTAATTTGCAGAAAATTTTAAATTTCAAAACCAATGAAGAAACAAACTATTGTATTATTGCTGACTTTTTGTGTCGGATTTTTCTCTTATGCACAAAAGAAAGGGGAAATATTAGTATCAAAAAAGGAGAACCTTACCCCGAAACGAAGAAAACTTATCCAATCTATCTTTCGATGAATGACGGAACTATTATTTCTGTGAAAGATAAATTTCTTCCGTACGCCTATCTGTATGGCATTAAAGTAGCTGAACCTACAACTGTTCAACTAACCATACAAGTTTTCAACGACGCATTACAAATGCGGGCATCGAAAGTCGTTAAATTAGAGCGAAATGGTTCGTTGTGGGGTTTGAAAAAAATAGGCGACAAAGCATATCTGCTCTATACGGTCAAAGATAACAAGGCAAAAAAGAAAGTCTTGATAGCTAAAGAAATTGATTTGGAAACGGCAAAACTAAGTTCTGATAAAATCGTATTGATTGAAACAAAAACGAATTTTTGGGAAGACGGTATTTTTTCGATTGACACTTCTCGTAACGGACAGTTATTTGCCGTAAAATATATGTTACCCCAACAATTGCGATTGAAATCAAAAGTCAATGAAGAAATTGGCATTGCGGTTTTCGACAATTCATTCAATAAAAAATGGGAAAGCGTTGTAAAAATGCCTTACACAGCGGATAAATTGGAAAATTTAGATTTCACGCTTGACAAAAACGGTAACGGCTATTTCTTATTTAAAAAGTTGGAGGCGATTAATTTTAGTGCCAAAAATGACCCTGACAATTATTCGATTTCCATTTTTAAAGTAACTTCTAACGGAAGTGTTGAGGAAAAAGAAACGAAATTAGATGGGCATATCGCAACAAGCATGACGATTGTCGAGGCCGATGACAACACGGGAGATATTCTTTGTGCTGGATATTATAAAATCAAAAAGCAGGTGAGTGTTAAAGGTGTTTTTACGGCTGTTTTAAAAGAAAATGGGGAATTTAGCAAACCGCAGATGTTTGATTTTACGATAGATTTTGTGAAAGAATACACGAGAGTTTCAAATTTAAAAGAACAATCGCTTGAACGAAAAGAAGAAAAAGGGAAATTGGGTTTAAATGACCTCCACATGGAAAGAGTTGTGAAAACTGAAGACGGTGGATTGTTGTTGTTTGGTGAAGTTAGTTTTATTGAAACAGTCATGGATTCCAAAGGAAACATCTATTATCGTTATCATTATTACGATATGATTGTGACAAAAGTCAAGGCTTCGGGTGAATTGGAATGGATGAAAAAAGTACCAAGAAGATTAGTGTCAACACGTCGCCCGATTTTAGACACGTATAAACTTTCCGTCAAAGGTGGCAGTGCGTTCGTTTTATTTATCGACAATCCAAAAAATATCAATTTGGCGGAAGACACCCGACCTGCTTACGTTGGGTTCAAACATAAAAAACAATGGCTTATTGCGTACAAAATTGACCTTAAAACAGGTGAGAAACAGTATTTACCTGTCTTTTCAATGAAAGCGATTGGAGAAACGAAAATTTCAAAATTCTTATTGTCCCAAATTGTTCGCTTAACCGACGGCGATTTTGTTGCAGAAGCATACGTTGGAAAGGCAAGTAATTCATTATTTCGCATTTCGATTAAATAATTGATTAACAAGCGTAAAGGAAAAAGACACTCATTTTGGGTGTCTTTTTTTATGAATATTCTAAGAAAGTTTCTTAATTTTCTTCATTCTTTAATGGTCAAAGAAAAATTTTCTTTATATTTACGGTAAATAAAAAACAAAATCATGAACAAAAAAATTGAAAAATTATTAAATAAGCAAATTGAAAATGAATACTCATCAAGTCATGTGTATTTATCAATGGCATCTTGGGCTGAATGTAACGGCTATGGTGGAACGGCGGCATTTTTATATACGCACAGTGACGAAGAGCGTATGCACATGTTGAAATTGGTGAAATTCATCAATGAACGTCAAGGTGTGGCGATAATTCCTGCGATTAAACAACCCAAAGTGAGTTTTAATTCCTTAGAAGAGGTTTTTCAAGCCTTGTTAGACCACGAATTAGCAGTAACAGAAAGTATTAATAACATTGTCGGTGCTTGTTTAGACGAAAGAGATTATACGACGCTTAATTTTATGCAATGGTATGTGACGGAACAATTGGAAGAAGAAGCATTAGCACGTGATTTATTAAGTCAGTTACAAATGATTGGCGACAACAAAGCTGGTCTTTATCAATTTGATAGAGATATGAAAACGTTTAGTACGCCTGAAACGAATTGAATTTTAACATAGAAATTTTTGACTAACTTTGTAGTATGGGAACGGTCGAATTGAGAAATAGTATTATCAAAGATTTATCGGGAATTGACGATGTAGCATTTTTGCAGGCGTTGAAAACGATTATCGGAGCAAGAGTTGGCGGAACATATTTATTAAGTGACGACCAAAAACAACGTATTGAGCTTGCTCGCAACGAACTCAAAAACGGAAAAACTATTTCACATGACAAACTACAAAAAGAAATTAGCGAATGGCTAAGCGCAAAATAGAGTGGGCAAACTCCGCTCGGTTAGATTTGTTGCAAATATTGGAGTTTTATATTGAACGAAACGGCAATGCAATTTATAGCACGAAACTGAATGCGTCAATCAATTAAAGTGTCAAATTATTGGCAAAAACTCCGCTTTTAGGAAAAGCAACTGATTTTCCGTTTGTTAAAGTGTTGATACATAAAGATTACGAAATCATTTATGAAATTTTCGATGAATGTATTCTTATCGTAATGCTTTGGGATTATCATCGTAATCCAGAAGAAAAACAAGATGTGATTAATAAACGAATTGATATTTAACAGGGAAATTTTTACGGTTAAACTAAAGTGTTTTTCAACATTTTTGATGGTTTTTATTTTATTGTGAACCGTCAATCCAACAATTTTTATTAAATTTCGACCTCAAAAACAATTTTAGTATGAGTAATTCTATTACCTATTTAGATTTCGAAGAGCCAATCCGTGAGTTGGAAGAACAAATAACAAAAGCAAGAGAAATTGCGCAATGCACCGATGTTTGCTTGGACGAAACTGTTAAAGAATTAGAAGAAAAATTAAAAGAAAAGACCAAAGATATTTTCTCAAATTTATCGCCGTGGCAACGTGTACAACTATCTAGACACCCAAACAGACCATATTCATTGGCGTATATCAATGCTATTACAGACGGTACATTTCAAGAGTTGCATGGCGACCGAGGCGTGCGTGACGACAAAGCGATGGTTGGCGGTTTCGGAATGATTGACGGTCAAACGGTTATGTTTGTCGGTCAGCAAAAAGGGATTAATACCAAAATGCGCCAATACCGTAATTTTGGAATGCCTAATCCCGAAGGGTATCGTAAAGCATTGCGCTTGATGAAGTTAGCTGAAAAATTTAACAAGCCGATTGTTACATTCATCGACACACCAGGAGCATTCCCAGGTTTGGAGGCAGAAGAACGAGGACAAGGCGAGGCTATTGCACGTAACATTTACGAAATGATGCAACTTAAAGTGCCTGTGATTTGTATTATCATCGGCGAAGGAGCATCGGGCGGAGCTTTGGGAATTGGTGTCGGCGACAAAGTTGTCATGTTGGAAAATACGTGGTATTCGGTTATTTCGCCCGAATCATGTTCATCAATCCTTTGGCGTTCATGGGAATACAAAGAAATTGCTGCCGATGCACTCAAATTGACTTCCAAAGACATGAAAAAACACAAATTAGTTGATGATGTGATTTCTGAACCTTTAGGAGGCGCACACCGCAATCCCGAAAATACCTTTAAACAAGTAAAAAAATACATTCTTAAAGCAGTCGAAGAATTACAAAAGACCGAACCTAAAAAACGTATCAACGAACGCATTGAGAAATATGAAAAAATGGGCGTTTGGAATGGATAGTTCAAGTGTAGAGTTAAGAGTACAGAGTTAAATAACAAGTTTTTTTTTGCTCATTTACAACAATAATCTTACTTTTGAGTTCTTTTTTTAAAAACTTTCAATGAAGGCATTGTATTTAAAAGAAATTCGTAGCTTTTTAAGTTCTGTAATTGGGTACGTTTTTATTGTAATTTTCTTAATAACTTCAGGGATTTTCCATTGGGTCATTTCCTATGACACCAACTTGTTAGAAGGAACGGAAGCTGATTTAATTCCGTTTTTTAACATGGCTCCGATTATCTTTTTGATTTTAATTCCAGCAATAACGATGCGCTCGTTTGCCGAAGAACGTCGAACAGG
The DNA here is from genome assembly GCA_035445045.1 of Crocinitomicaceae bacterium. Taxonomy (GTDB): domain Bacteria; phylum Bacteroidota; class Bacteroidia; order Flavobacteriales_D; family Crocinitomicaceae; genus 40-80. Next base: position 4,383 of record DAOMPZ010000080.1, read on the forward strand.
AACGATTGAATTGTTGTTTACACGCCCGATTTCAGATTTTCAAATTGTCATGGCTAAATTTTTAGCAGGCGTAACTTTGGTTTTTATTTCACTTGTACCAACATTTGTCTATTTCTTCACGATGTATTATTTAGGAAGTCCTGTCGGGATTATTGACGAGGGCGCAACCTTGGTTTCGTATTTTGGTTTGTTGATGATAGGTGCAGTATTTGTGTCGATAGGTGTTTTTGCATCGGCAATTACCTCCAGTCAGATTGTGGCGTTTATCTTGGCGATGTTTCTTTGTTGGTTTTTCAATGACGGACTTGGTTTAATTGGCTCGTTTGGAACGGTCGGTGGATTGGATAAATTTTTCAAATTTTGTGGCATGAGTTACCACTATGATTCTATCAAACGGGGTGTACTTGACACAAGTGATTTACTTTATTTTATCGGTATGATTTCACTTTTCACAACCGCATCATTAACCATTATTAAATCACTTAAAAAATAAATTATGGCATCAAAAGTGGTTAATAAATTTTATAATTGGACGTTTTTATTCGTTGTTATCGCCATTATTGTCGTGGTCAATATCATTGGTATTTTCATAAACAAACGCTTTGATGCAACACAAGATAAACGTTATTCTTTACACGAAAGTACCGCCAAATATCTAAGCGACCCTACTAATTTTGACGATAGAATTGTTTTTAAAATATTTTTGGGCGGAAATTTACCTGCCGAAGTTGTCCGTTTGCGCACAGCCTTGGAAGATAAGTTGAAAGATTTCAAACGATACGCTGGAAAACGTGTTGAATATGTCATTGAAGACCCATACAAAGGAACGGAAGAAGAAAAAAATCAACTTTTTGAAGACTTGTACAGCCGTGGAAAAGGACTTATCCCGACAGGTATTCGCTATTCCAAAGACGGAAAGGATTTAGCCATGCAGATTTGGGCAGGAGCGTTAATCGAATACGGAGGTTCAACAGTCAATCAAATACAGTTTTTACCAGGTACATCACAAGGTCAGTTTTATCTTTTAGATGATAATTTCAATCAAGTAGTTCAAAACTCCATCAACAACTTGGAATATATGCTCGTGAGTGCCATTCGCCGAACTACTACACGGACAAAAGCACGAATCGCATTTTTGCACGGACATGGCGAGTTAAACAAGCACGAAACAATGCGTGTTCGAAGTCTAATTTCTCCGTATTATAAAATCGAAGACATCACGCTAAACGATTCTATTGATGCACTGAAAAACGTCAAAGGCTTGATTATTGCCCGACCGCAAGGGACATTTTCCGAAAAAGACAAATACCTCATCGACCAATTTGTAATGAATGGCGGACGTTTGATGTGTTTTATCGACAAATTGACGTTTGACAAAGATACGCTCAACCGAACAGGAGTTACGCATACAGAACGCACGAATTTAGATTTGGACAAAATGCTGTTCGATTACGGGTTGAAAGTCAATGACAATTATGCTGTCGATGCTCGTTGCGCACCCAAATATCTTCCGCAATCCGAAACAGGCGCAATTCCGTGGTATTTTAGCATCGTTGCAACACCAACAGCACACCCGATTTCTCGAAACATTAACGGCGTTCTTTTAAAATACGCTTCGGAAGTTCAGTTTGTAGGCGAATCCAACAAAATTGCACAAACGCCAATTTTAACAACTTCGACCAATGCAAGTATTACAGGTTTAGCTCCGTTGTTGAGTTTGGCAATGCCTTTGAACTATGGAAACGACCCAAAATTTAACGAAGACCCAACCAACGAAGATAATAAAGTTTGCCTTGGAGGTTTAGTAGAAGGAACGTTTACATCGCATTTTAAAAACCGAATTGTCGATGCTTTTGCAAAAAGCAAAGAAGTTAATTATTTAACGGAAAGCAAAACAGAAGGCAAAGTTTTAGTAGTTGGAAATGGCTCGTTTATTCGCAATATGTACGATTCCATTCCAAATAAAATGGGCGGATACAATTATACTCCTACCGAATTTAACAACTTGAAATACGACGAAATTAATTTGCGTTTAAGAGGTTTTGGCTCGTTAGTTTATGGCAATCAAGAGTTTTTCCAAAACATGGTTGACTACATGATGGGCGACAATTCTATTTTGGATATTCGCAGTAAACAGATTGAAATTCATGCGATTGACAAAGTTAAAGTCGAAAAATACGCACCGACTTTACGTGTAATCAACATGATTGTTCCGTCGTTGATAATTTTAATTTTAGGACTTATCCTTTTTGCAATACGTAAGAAAAAATACACACGAAAATAATATGAAAAAGAAAAGCATTGTTTTATTTATTTTAATCGGTGGACTTGTACTTTTGGCAATGTTTGCCATGAATTTAGTGCGCAACAACGACAAGTCAGACACAGAATTATTGGAATTTTCCATTGCGGACACTTCCTCAATCGACAAAGTTATCATTCACGATACGTATGCAAATACGTTTGAATTAAAGCGTGAAATCGGTCAAAAATGGACAGATAAAAACGGAAATTGTATCGTTCAAGAACCTGCAAATACGATTTTGGAAACGATTAAAAACATCGAATTTAAAGGCTACGTTCCGAAAGCAGCTCGTGACGATATAAAAAGACGTATGACTGCTTCGAGTATCAAAGTTGAAATTTTCAGCAAAGGAAAATGGGCAAAAACGTGGTATATTGGTTTTTCAACGCAAGACCACTACGGAACATATATGTTATTGGAAACGCCTAAAGAAAAGAGTGATTTGCCTGTTATCATGAAGGTTAAACGCTTGAATGGGATTATTGAACCACGCTTTTTTGCTGACCCAAGACGTTGGAATTGTACCGAAATATTTGCTTTACAAAAAGATGACATTCAAGAAGTTGACGTAAAACACGATGTTCCTGAACGCAGTTTTACAATCAAGAATTTTGGCAATTCGTACGAAATTACAACCAACGGCAAACACTTAGAAAAAGTGGATACAGCGATGATTGTCAAGTATTTAAACAATTACCGTAAAATTCACTACGAATTTGACAATTTTGAATTAGACGAAAAACAAGTTGATAGTTTGCGCAAATCAAAACCATTCTGCACCTTGAAAGTTACGCAGAAAAACGGCACGATTTCGACGTTGAAAATGCACCACTTAAAAGGCGACGGAACGCAAAAAGGCAACGACTTTGGCGATGACACTGAATATGACGTGAACCGTTTTTGGTGTTTCCTACCGTCTGGAAGATTGGTTAAATGTCAATACTTCGTTTTCAATCCACTATTCAACGGGCGTGTGTATTTTGGAATCGAGAAAGACAGTTAAGAGTTAAGAGTGCAGACCACGAAGTAGCACCGCAGGTAGTTAAGAGTTAAGATATGTGAGGTGAATTAAAACAACTCTTCAAAAATCTTTCTGTCACCGTCTGTGAAGTCAATGTGTCTTCTGTTCATCATCGCTTGAGCTGCTTGAATGGCTTTTTCTAACGTGAATTTTTCAAAGCCGTCAGAGCCACCCCACGAAAAAGACGGAATAAATTTCGGTGGAAAATCGCCTCCGTAAACGTTACACGACACACCGCAAACCGTTGCTGTATTGAACATCGTGTTAATGCCGCATTTGCTATGATCGCCCATAACCAAACCCATAAATTGAACGTTTGTTTTTTCTTGTTGCTGTGTTTCGTAGGAATACGTCGTCACGTTGGAATAGTTATTTTTCAAGTTGGAACAATTCGTATCTGCGCCTAAATTACACCATTCGCCAATAAGTGCATTACCCAAAAATCCGTCATGACCTTTGTTGGAATAAGCCTGAAAAACAACATTATTCACTTCGCCACCAACTTTGCAATGTTGCCCTAAAGTCGTTGCGCCGTAAACTTTTGTCGCTAATTTCAACGCTGCACTTTCGCCTAAAGCCAAACCTCCACGCACCACAGAACCTTCCATGATTTCGGCATTTTTAGCCAAGTAAATAGAACCCGATGTCGTGTTTAAAATACTCGCCTCAACCGATGCGCCCTCTTCCAAGAAAATACGGTTGATATTTCCAATAACAGTATTCGTTGCACTGATTTGTTGTGTCGTTCGACCTTTCGTAATCCATTCAAAATCAAACTCTAAAGCCACATCGTTTTTTTGAAAAATCTCCCAACGTTGATTGATAATCAAAACAGTATCATTAAATTGAATAGACTTCGCCCCTACTCCTTTTTTAGCAATCCAAGTATCGTTATGAACTAATGTTTCATCGGCATTAAGTTGCGAAATGGCATTCATCAATGTCGCTGTTAAAATCACTTGTGCATTAATCACAATGTCGTCTTGTGCGTTATTTTTTGCAGGAAATTTTGTTGTCAAATAGCTTTCCGTTTCAAAATAAATTGTTGCGGTTTTGTCAAACAGTTTAATACGCTCTTCGTTGGTCATAATTCCTATGCGAACCGTTCCCAAAGGACGTGTCAAAGTCAAAGGTGCAAAACGCAAATGCAAACCGTTATCTGAAAGAATGTAATTCATTTTTTAATGTTTTTAATGTTCGACATTATGATTTTATGACATTGAGGCGTTATGATTGTACATAATCGTACGCCTCTGATATAGGTTGGCCGTTTTTGTTATTAAATTTCATCGTCAAAAGTAGTAATTTTTGGTCTATCATCACTATTTAATTAGCAAAATCTGTACAGATGTAAAAAACAAAGTTCCTAATTGAACTTACGCTATTTTTTGATTACTAATTTTCACAAAGAAAAAAGAGGATGTCCAAAATTTTGAACGTCCTCTTTTATAGAAGTTAGCTAAAAAATTTCTTTAAATCCACGTAACAACGCCGTCTTCAACATCGTAAACTGCTCCAACGATTTTGATTCTTCCTTCTTCTTCCAAACTCTTCAAAACAGGACTATATGTGCGAATAGCTTTGATTGAACTTTCGACATTCAAAACCGTTAATTTATCCAGCATTGTTTTATTTTCAGACGACCGTTCTCCTCCTTCCGCTACTAATTGACAGATACTTGGCTCAAATTTATTCAATAAATGTTCTAAATTATCCATACCCGAGCCTTTAATTTTTGCATAATCCAATCCTCCTTTTAATGCACCACATTTGGTGTGTCCAAGGACAACAATCAATTTAGAATTTGAGATATTGCACGCAAATTCCATTGACCCAAGAATGTCTTTGTTGATGTAATTTCCTGCAATACGAATACTGAAAATATCACCCAAACCTTGATCAAAAACTAACTCTGCTGAAACCCGACTGTCGATACAGCTTAATATAGTTGCAAAAGGCCATTGCCCTTCTCGTGTATCATTAACCTGTCCTAATAAATTTCGATTTATCTTTAAATTGTTTACAAATCTAAGATTTCCTTCTTGTAAAAGCTCAATCGCTCTATTTGGCGTAATAGTCGCCTGTGTTTCTGATGTATGTACTTTCATTATCTTTAATTTTTTTGGGAGCTTCTAAAAATCCAACTCTCATCGTTATACTAAAAATTCAAAAATACTCATTTACTATAAATAATCGAACTCAGGTTATAAGTAAATTTCACTTTTTAATTATCTAACGATGCGACTTCGTGGTTTTACCAAGCCTCGATATTTGAATTTTTATAACTCCATTATTGTTTATTAATTTATTTTATTTTTCAATTTTATATTGTTCGTCGATATTTTACCACGACACGTGACGGCTGATTTGTATCATCTTCGTAGTTAGTTTTAAAACCTTGTAGAACTACAGCGATGTCTTCTTCTTTCGCTCGAACATTCGTAAACTCCTCTATTAACTCAATAATATCCCCTGATATATATGATGATTTTTTTGCGTTGATGACAACTTTTGAATTGGGAGCAATGTTTTTAAGTGTTTTCTTCAATGCTGCTTTATTCAAAAACGAAACTTCTTCGGCTAAATCAATACGGACAAGCTGTGCATTATCCAGTTCTTCACGGCTTAAATAATATGCTCGTTTCATATTTCCGAAAAGCAGGAACAAAATTGAGATAATCAAACCGATGATAACGCCAACCAATAAGTCGAATGTTACGACAAAAACTAAGGTTGCGATAAACGGAACGAACTGAAATTTACCTTTTTCCCAAGCGTGTTTCAACTTCGCTGGACTTGCTAATTTATATCCCACAATCAACAAAACTGCAGCAAGTGTTCCAAGCGGAATTTTATTCAAAATATTCGGTATTGCTAAGACACACAGCAAAAGCAAAAATCCGTGAATAATGGTTGAATATTTTTTCGTCGCACCTGCATTAATATTGGTCGAACTACGTACAATCACAGACGTAATCGGCAAACCTCCGATAATCGACGAAACAATATTTCCAACACCTTGCGCTTTTAATTCAACATTTGTATCCGTAATTCTTTTGTACGGGTCAATTCTGTCCGATGCTTCAATACATAAAAGCGTCTCAATCGATGCTACAATCGCTATCGTTGCTCCGATAATCCACACTTCGTAATTTAAAAATCCTGCGAAATCAGGAAAAACAATCAAGTTTTTATATTCTGCAAGCGTTTGTGGAACAGCAATTACAACAAATTGGCTGGGTGCAATTTCTAAAGCAGAACCTTTAAAAAGTTCACTCAAAACAATTCCTACAAATACCGCTACTAACGCACCAGGTAAAAGTTTAATTTTACTTAAAAAACCAACTTTTTCCCATAAAATCAAAATAGCCAAGGAAACAACGGTTATGATGATAACACCAAACGTCAACGAGTTGACAATCGCATTAAAATCAAAACTTTTGTCAAACGACAAACTTCCGTCATAGCCGAGTGCACGTGGAAGTTGTC
>DAOMPZ010000081.1:0-1400 GCA_035445045.1 Crocinitomicaceae bacterium
TCAACGACATATAACTTTTCTTGGAATGTTCAAAAATTACACGTTTTTGACTTTTTTTCTTAACCGCAAAAATTGGCGCACCAAATTTGACTTTACTCCCGACAAACGCCAATTCGTCAATTAATTTAATGTGACTTGTTTTATTGTTGGCATCGTAACCGAGCAAAGTATAAGTTGTTTTTTTACTCGCTGTATTTGGAATGATTTTATAATACAACGCACCATACCATTGGTCGCCGTAAACGTAGTCGTTTTCAGGAATGGGGGCAAACGGATTATTGTCTAAAAGTTCGTATTGAACGTAGGCTTTCTTTTTGTCGTCATAGCGAACGATTAAACCATAATATTGATTGGTATTGTCCTGTTTTTCAAAATTCCAATTAATAATTTTCACCTGTTCATCGGGACTGTTGATAAAGCCAATGGTTTTAACCTTTGAAAAAGTGTAATTAAAACCGTCTTTGGTTTTATACACTTCTTTCAAAATCAACATGATTTGTCCACTGATTTTCGCTTTTTCCTCGTCCGTATTATTTTCCTTTAACTGACTCGAAAGACGTACAATTTCATCTTCCTTTTGTGGGAAATAATCGGCATTTCCTTGCGCAAAAAGCGAGGAATGAATTGTCAGTAAAAATAAAAGGCTAAAAAAGTATTTCATGTTCTTTATAACGACAAAGATAGTGGATTGTTACGTTGGAACGAATGAAATTTAGAAACTTTACCAACCTTTCAGCATTTTTGTTCGTTATTGAAGTGTTAATACGTGTGTGTGTTTTAGTCGAAATACGAAAATAATGTTGTATATTTGCCTAACTATCACTTTTTAAATTAATTAACGATATGAAGAAATTATTACTAAAAACAACATTTATTACCTTATTTGGTTTTATTCCTTTGGGTTTATTTGGGCAAGGGCAACAACCTTTTTTCTCTGAAACGTGGTTGCGCACAGGTGGCGAAATGGCAATGTTTTACAAAAGTGCAACAACTACGGACAATTTAAACAATGTCTATGTTGTTGGAGCAACATTTAACACCACATCTTCACCGCTTACGCATGACATTATTATTCAGAAATTCAACAGTTTTGGAACGTTACTTTGGCAAAAAACGTTTGACGGAAACGCAGGATTGGACGACATGGCATCGGACGTTTTTGTGGATAATAACTACAATGTTTACGTTACGGGAGCATCAACGGATAATGCTAACAATGATTTAGATTTAGTCGTTTTAAAATATGACCAATACGGCACATTTCAATGGACGTATTATTATAGTAACGGCAATAGTGCTTCAACCAAAGATGCAGGAACAGCAATTATTGGCGATAACAGCGGTGGAATTTACGTGACAGGTTTTAGTTTTGGCGCAACTTCCATGTCGGATTATGTAAC
>DAOMPZ010000081.1:1442-9289 GCA_035445045.1 Crocinitomicaceae bacterium
GAACGATACGATTATATGGCGTTAAATGATGTTCCTGCAAAAATTTCCCTCAACAGTTCCAACGTTTATGTTGCAGGAGCAAGTCAGAAAAACGCAGTTGAATGGGAATTAGCAACACTTTCCTATACGATGAGTAGCGGAACGTTGGTCAACAATGTCAGAAGTACAGGAAGTGCCGTGCAAGGCGTTGACGAAATCAAAGACATTACGGTTGACAATGCAGGCAATATTTATCTGACAGGCTCGGTTAATAATATCAGTTCGGGATATGATATTGCCGTTTACAAGTTAGACGACCAACTAAATATGATTTGGGAACAACATTTTGACGGCTATGGTCAGAAAGATGTTGGGAACGGAATAAAGGTGGACAATAGCGGAAATGTATATGTTGCAGGCTATGTCAGTACACCGAATGAAGGTCGGAATTACGCCTTGTTAAAATACAATTCTTCGGGAGTTTTACAATGGAACAAAGAATATAACGGAACGGCAAACGCTGATGACGAGGCTATTCAGTTAGTTTTGGGTGGAATGTCTTATGTGTTGGTAACAGGTTCGGCGAAAAATACAAGTGTTTCGGCTTATCATACCTTAGTTTATGACCCCAATGGCGAATTGATTACGCAGGCAATTTATGAAAACGGAAATTTAGAAACCGTTCCGACAGGCATTGCGATTGATTTAGACGGCGAAGTGATTGTGGTTGGGCAATCTAAATTATCGGGTGGAACGTATGAAACAAAAGCCGTAAAATACAAGGCATACTTCAAGCCGATTGGCGTTGTTTATATTGACGATGAACCTGCTTACAACGACAGAGAAGTGATTATTCGCTTTGACCGTTCTGCTATTGACTATTCGGTTATTAACCGCAAAGGCTTTATTGCAGGACAATTAGGCGATTTTCTAAACGCAGGAGCGATTTCTTCGTTAAATGCTACTTTCAAAACGGACGTTTCGGGTTTACCGACATTTAAAATTTTCAGACGCATGACAACCGCCGACAGTTTGTCCGTTACACGCTTAGGCGACACCATCAAAGTAGATGATTTTTGGGCAACACTTTCGATAATATTGCCGATTGGCTACCCTGTTGAAGATGTGGTTGATGCGTTTAATATGGTGGATAAAGGGTTGGTGCATTATGCGGAAAAAAATAAAATGGTAGTAGTTCAAAATGGAATAATACCAAATGACCCTAGATTTAGTATTTATATCCCTCCTTATTATTCCTCAAACTATCAAACAAGCTTAATAGGGTCAGCAATAGGAATTGACTTGGTTTCAGTTGAACAAAATTCAGAACCTTATCTTGTACCTAATAAAGGAGGTTGGCTGTATGAAACAGGGAAATCAACAATAAAAGTTGGTGTTTTTGATACAGGTATTACGTGGCAACATGAAGATTTAGGGGACGGAACATGGCTTGGTTCTCGAGTAAAAGGAGGGTGGGATTATGGTAAAGGCGTTCATCCATCTACTCAAACTAATTCAGACCCTGTTAATAGCTCTCTATATAGCGGACATGGAACGGCAGTAGCAGGTATAATTGGGGCTATTAGAAATAATGGAAAAGGAATAGCGGGTATTGCAGGAGGTAATTATGAAGATGATAGTATTCAAGGAGTTTCTTTATATTCATTAAGAATGACACCAAGTGTCATGGAAATAAATGACACCTTATTTACAATTACAACAACATCAGAAGCAATACTAGAAGGAGCAGTAAATAATCCGCAAACTGGGTTTGGTTTCGGCTTAGACATTCAAAATTATAGTTGGGTAGTGGCTAATAATCACCTAGAAGTTGACACAATACTCCACACATTAAGGAATGCCGTCAATTGTGCTTTTAAAAATAATGTTATTCAAGTAGCCAGTAGTGGGAATATAGGATTTCCTCATCAAGCTAAGGCAGATTCAGCATTTTACCCTGCAAGTTTTAACAATGAGTGGATATTAAAAGTCGGCGCACATGAAGTGGGTTCTATCAACAATATATTCTATAAAAAAAGAACTGACTTTTCTGTTTTTGGACCAAATGTAGATGTTTTAGCCCCTGGTATTGTATCCGACGTACACACTTTATCAAACGGGAATGATTTTACTTCATACATTCCGTTTGATGGAACATCGGCAAGCGCACCTCATGTGTCTGGAGTAGCGGCTCTTATGTTGAGCTTACATAATCCTGAATATGAACCTCTATATCCAAATAAGTTAGGTATGGAAGATGTTGAGTTTCTTATTAAACATAATGCAGACCCTATAAAAAGAGATGATTTTGAACACAATGTTATTCTATCATCTCCTAACAAGTATAGTGGTTATGGAGCATTAAATGCGAATAAAGCTTTAAGTAAAACTAGTTTACCTTATAAAGTCTATCATTTTAATCAAAAAATGAACCTTAATAATGCAACAATTGTAGCAACAAATCAAACTATTGATTTTCCAGAAGGAATTAACGGCATACCTCCAAATTCTCAAATAGGAAATACAACAATATGTAAATTGACTGAAAACTTCAATCATTATATTCCAACAGAAAACATTTTTATAAATGGTTGGATTAGAAACGCTTCTTCTGATTTATATGATTCAACAAATACAATATATAATAGTCATTGGAGTGGAACAAAACTAAATAATGTCAGTTTAAACAACGCAACTGTTTCGGGTTATTTTTATGCCGTTGAAATTATAAGTCCAGATTCAACTTTCACAATTATTATTCCAGAGCCTAATAGTGATAGTACATACAATGTTGCATATAGCGTTTATGTGAAAGATACATCATATCATTCCGACCTTGGATTAGAAGATGTAGATTTAATAAATCAAGATATTATCGTATATCCCAACCCTACAAATCAATATGTAAATATCTTTATGAATAATCAACAATATGAAAATATTTACATATATGATATTACAGGTAAATACGTAAATATGGTACGTGCGAATAATTCTCACGTTCAATTAGATATTTCAACATATTCAAACGGAATATACCTTTTAGTATTTGAAAATAAAAACATGAAAATAACAAAGAAATTAATTAAAAAATAAACATCATGAAAACAAACTCCACCCCAAGAATGATAAACTATATTTTATCATCTTTTTTGTTAGCACTTCTGATTTTTGGGTGCAAGAAACCGCCGATTTGTATTCCTATTGTCAATGACGGTAATACTTTGATGAATTTAGCGTGGCAAGACATTACTTGTCCAGGTTCATTTGATGCGCAACCAATAGGTAACGAAATGACAATGCAAACAGGAAATCAATTTCTTTATCCTGCGTTTAATCCAAACAATCCGTATGAATTTATTTGTTATCAAATCGTTGCAGATTCCGGAAGTCAAACTCAGTTGAAACACCAACTCATCAAGTTTAATTTAAACACAGGAACTAAAACAATTATTCTTGAGAATGTTTCTATTGTCGGAAAACCTGCTTGGAGTAAATCGGGCTGGATAGCCTATAAAAATATAGAAAATGGTTTAATTTATGTCTTTAACGAACAATTAGGTATGTCTTTACCATTTTCCAATTTCCCCAACGGAGGAAACAGAGATGAAAATTTAACGTGGATGAACGACAGTACACTTTTATGGGGCGGACTTGATATTAATCTGAAACCCTATCTTAAAACAAGAACGATTGGCGAAGAAACTATCAATACACTTGCCTATGGTTCGCCTGCGCAAAATGGGGAAGAATTTACCGTTTCAACGAATAACATTTTGTTGACAAGAAATTCCGACAATACATTTAGTTTTGTAGATTTGACAGAGGGAATTAATAATTGGCAATCAGTATCTTTTTCTTTAGGAGGAACGAAATACGGTAGTGTTAATTGGAATATTGACAATCAAAAATTCTATGCGCCTGTTATGGGAAATTTAGAAGTGTCTGGTCTTTACGAAGTTGATTTTTTCACTAAAAATACTTCCAAAATATACGATTTTTGTCAGAAGCGATTTATCAAAGAAGCTGTTTGTTCCCCAGACGGAAAATATTTACTTATTCAAAAAATAGAAAGGTCATTTATACCTGACCCCAACGATTCTATTATCGGTCTTGGCGGTCAAATAATTGAAAACTCAAGTATTTGGTTGTATGATGTGCAGACAAAGAAAGAGGCGAAAATTAAGTTGGAGTAGGCTATAAAAATTCATAAAACGTTAATATCATAAATCCATTATTTAACACAAGAAGAGTTTGATTGTGAAATCAAAAAATACGAAATTCTTCGTATATGTTAATATAAAATTAAAATTTAATTTTGTCGCCAAATTAATGGATTATGAAGTATATAAGTTTATGCTTGTTGTTGCTGGGAGTTCATCTGACCTATGCGCAAAATTTTAAAGTCATAAAAGATGAGCCAAAAGATTGCGCCAATCTTTGGATAAATTTTGAATTACTTCAATTTGAAGTAAACATGAACAATGCGCGAGCATCAAATTTAGGTGGCGGTTTGAGTGCAATTTTTCAAGTTAAAAACAGATTTGGAATTGAGTTCGCGGCACGTCATTCTTATTACCAACTGCATTTTAAAGGTACACCCCGTTTTCAATTAGAAGGTGGTGGTTTCTTTAATTTTGCTCAATTTACCAAGTCAAAAACACGTAGTTTGAGCGGTTTTAAACCGAATGTGAAAAGTCTTGTTTCTATAGGCGCACGTGCAGGTTATGCCTCAAACAAAGAATCGCTGATGGACAAACCGCTTGTTTCAGGTTTGGGTAGTCAAAAATATGGTGGTGGTGATTATAAATATCAATTTGGCGGTTTGTACGCAGGACTTTTATTTTCGGGACAACGCAATTACCAAATCAGTACCGCAAACGGCGTAAAAGGATATAACATCTTGAAACGTTATTACATCGACTTTTTATTTTATCCAACACAAATATTGACTGACCGTTCTTCGGGAAACCTTTACCCTGGATTTAAGCCAAGTCCGTTTGGTGGACGTTTTGGATACGAACGGTTGTATCCCGAAAAGAAAAAGAATTTTGGAGGAGCATCGTACTTGAAATTAGAAGTTGGGTATCGCCCTGTTGACGGTGTTTACTTCATGTTAACCTACGGTATTTCATGGAAAGAGAAATTTGGTAAGTTAAATGGTTTTGTACAAGAAAGAGAAAAAGAGTAAGATTATGAAAAAGATAGTTACAATATTAATGGCTTTGGTCGTTTCTTTTATGGGAATGGCGCAAAAAGAAAATTTGGGAACAAATGTCAATTCAAGTACGCACGAAATTGCGGCTTACATTACACCCGACGGTTCTAAGTTATTTTTCATTCGCTCGGGCGACCACCCCGACCATACGATGCACGGTTTGTCGCAAGATGTTTGGATGAGCCACATGGAAAACGATAGTGCCGTGACAGTTGGAAAACATTTAGGATTTCCATTTAATCGAACGAATTACAATTCGATTGATTATCAAAGTGTTGATGGTCAGTTGCGCATTATTAAAGGTGTGTATAATCGATATATGCAATACAAGAAAAACGGATATTCGTATAGTATTTTAAAGAAAAATGGTTGGTCTAATCCGAAAGAAATAAAAATTAAAGATTACGAAGACATGACCAAGGGAAAATACGCCTCTATGTGTATGGCTCCAAGTGGAAATTACATGATTTTGTCGTTTTCGGAAACAAAAGGTGATGACATGGAATATTTGTATTTGTCACGTCGTATCAACGATGAAAAATGGACAAGACCCGAAAAAATGCCCTTTACTATTCACGGCGATTTCGGTGCGTACATGGCATCAGACAATAAAACGCTTTACTTTTCATCATACAGTCGTAAAGGTTATGGAAGTTCCGATATTTATGTGACAAAAAGATTAGACGACACATGGAAAAATTGGTCAGAACCGATTAATTTAGGTCCAAACATTAATTCCGAAGGGCGTGAGGCTTATTTTATCGTTTCGCCAACAGGAAGATATGCGTTTGTAGCTGGTGGCGACGGAATTGGAGGAAGTGTTGACTTATACCGTATTCCATTGTTCAAAAAAGAAGAAAGTAAAACCGAAGAAAAAGTCGAAGAAGTTGTTGTCGAAGAGGCAAAACCCGACCCTGTTGTAATTGTGGAAGGCATTGTTAAAAATGCAGAAACAGGCGAACCGATGCAAGCATCTTTGGAATATATGAATTTGAATACCAACTCATTAGAAGGAATTGCACGTTCCTCAGAAGTGGACGGAAGTTACAAAGTCGTATTAGCTTATGGCTCAAAATACGGTATTGAGGCGAACAAACAAGGTTTTTATTCTCAAAATGTAGGCGTTGATTTGACCGATATTGGCGAATTTAAAGTGATTAAGCGTGATATTTTAATGACACCGTTTAAAGTCGCTGCCGTTATCCGTTTGAACAATATTTTCTTTGAAACTGCCAAAGCAACTTTGTTACAAGAATCGCAAATGGAATTGGATAATTTAGTGAAAATTTTGAACGAAAATCCAAAAATGAAAATCGAAATCCGTGGGCACACCGACAACGTTGGTTCAGATGCAGCCAATCAAACATTGTCTGAAAACCGTGCAAAATCAGTTGTTGACTACTTGGTAAGTAAAGGAATTAGTGCAAGTCGTTTAACGTCCGCAGGTTTCGGAGAAAAACAACCCGAAGCAACCAATGACACCGAAGAAGGTAGAGCGATTAACAGACGTGTAGAGTTTAAGATTATTTCGATTAAGTAATCAGTAGACGAAAAGATAAAAGAAGAAAGACTAAAAACAGGTGTTAGAAAATTCCAATGCCTGTTTTTTTTTGACTTCCAATTTTTAAAAACTAAAAACGACCGTATTCTATTCGTTCTCTTTTAGTTTAATCTTCCACATTCCTCTCAAATCCCCTAATTTATAATCCAAGGCTTTGTCGTTTGGATATTTTTCTGCTATCAATTTTTGCGTACTTTCAGAAATATCTTCTTTCCCTCCGTGACATTTGATACAAGCTGGCATTCCTAACATTATAGGCTTGTAATAATAGACATCTCCTTGTTCATCTTGTGTTACAAAATCGGTTTTGTCAGTCTTGATTTTTTTCCAAGCTAAGCTATCCATTTGGGAATTAACCGCATTAGCAGGATTTCGATTTTTATCACTCAATCGTTGAATGAATGTTTTATGTTTCAGCGCAACACTATCTGTTATCGAAAGCGCATTGACGTTACAAAACTCAACGGCATAGTCTGTTCCGCCTTGTTGAATAGCTGTGGCTACATTTAGCAATAGCACATTTTGCATTTCCGTTGAAATACTATCACCTAGTAACATTAATGCCGTTTTATTTTCTTCGGACAACGTTTGCGGTTTGTTACTGTTACACGCAAATAGAAAGCCAACTGCAAGTAAAACGATAATGCTATTTAATTTCTTCATACGTTATGTCTTCTATTTTTTGATTTTGTTTAGGAACAGCGGTATCACAACCCGAAACGCCACAACAGCCGATATTCAGTAATGGCATTAAAGAAAATAAAATACCCAATGCGATAAAAATCCAATTTCTATCAGCAATGCCTTGACCAATTATGAAAATACCTAATACTAAACGTAATATGCGTGTAAAATTCCAATTTTTTAGAAATTCTTTCATGATTAATCCATTTTTCCGATGGCGCAACTCACAAAAGACTTTGCTTTTTTCAACAAATTATTATTTCCTTTTTCGGGATAACCCAATTTAGAAAGCGTTTGTATTAGATTTTCTCTTTCTACCGTTCCGTCAATGGTTACAGTTTCGGTATCTTTATCAATACTTACATTTTCAACGCCATCGATTTTCATCAAAGCCGATTTGATGCT
>DAOMPZ010000081.1:9299-9762 GCA_035445045.1 Crocinitomicaceae bacterium
CAACCACCGCATTTAATATTTTCTACTGTTATGTTTTGTGTCATTTTCTTTATTATTTCTAAATGTTTAATACTACGAAATTACAACAACTCAAAAAACTGTACAGTCACTTTTGTTACACAAGTACAATTTTATTTCTTCCCAATTTTACTTTCCCGATTTCTTCCAATTGCTTCAACAAGCGAGAAACAACCACTCTTGCCGTTCCTAATTCGTTGGCTAATTGTTCGTGCGTGATGTTTAGTGTTTTGCTACCTGTGAGTTCTTCTTTTTTGTATAGTAAATCAAGTAAACGTTCATCAACTTTTTTGAACGCAATGGCATTAACAACGTCCAACAGTTCTTCAAAACGCTTGTGATACAAACGAAAAATATAATCCAACCATTGCGGATAAGCCTTGATAAATGACGACACTTTGTCAATGGGCAAAAATAAAACCTCGGCATCTTCTTCCACTTCGGC
>DAOMPZ010000081.1:9772-11102 GCA_035445045.1 Crocinitomicaceae bacterium
TACTTTGCTCGTTTCGTTATGCATTCCGCCCAAAAATGACATGATACAACTTTCTCCCGATTTAATGTAATACAGCAAAATTTCTCTGCCGTCTTCATCGGTTCTAAAAACTTTCAACGTTCCTTTTGTGACAATCGGAATAGCGAAAATATGTGCATTTTCGTTCAAAATGATACTTCCTGCCTTGTATTCTTTTTTGATACTGTGCTGTTGTAATTTCTCGACTAATTCGGGCGAGGTTTTAAATGCTGTTATTTGCTGTAAATCTTCCATGGTGTAAAGTTATAAATTTTATCAATCTAAACACGAGAGTTTTTCAATTCCGTCCTCTATCTGAACGCTATACTCAAAACTCTTAACTTGCTCCAAAACCTCATCTTCCGCAATTTCCAACAGCGGAACAACAACAAAACTCCGTTCAAAAATACGTGGGTGTGGCAATTCCAAATGCGGCGTGAACATTTTAAATGCGAATGTATCGTATATTAATAGGTCTAAATCTATCGGGCGGTCTTGGTAATCAGAACTTGTGCGTTTTCGTCCGAGTTTTTTTTCGATGTTCAATAAAATTTCTAACACATTTTCGGGCGTTTTTTCGGTTTGGCATAAAATAACGGAATTATAATAATTATTTTCCGAGGAATATCCTTGCGCTTTCGATTCGTAAACACTTGACTTTTTAAAAATTTCGCCAAGCTCTAAAGTAATCAAACCGTACGCTTTTTCGATGTTTTTCAACCTATCACCTAAATTACTTCCCAAAGCGATATAAACATTTTTTTTTGAGTTATTAAAAGTCATTTTGCAATTCGTTTATAAAAATGAATTATTCTATTTCCAAATACCAAATCTTCTGCTTAAATTTGTCACATGGACAATAATCAAACAAATAATAAGGCTGTAAAACGTATCAAAAATAATACTCTTTCGCCAATTAGCGAAATTGGGCGTGTCGTTCCGCAGGCAACAGATTTAGAAGCTGCCGTTATCGGTGCAATGCTTTTAGACAAAAATGCGGTGACAGACACGATTGACATTTTGACGGAAAATAGTTTCTACGACCCGAAACACCAATATATTTACGGTGCTATCCGTGAGCTTTTTGCCAATTCAGAACCAATTGATTTACTAACTGTTACCAACAAATTAAAAAAACTTGGCGAATTAGAATTAGCTGGTGGCGTTGTCTATGTTTCGTCATTAACCCAACGCATTTCGTCCTCTGCTCACGCTGAATATCATGCACGAATTATCTCGCAAAAATACATTCAACGTGAAATTATCCGTATGTGTAACGAAGTGTTGAAAGATGCTTTTGACGAAACTATTG
>DAOMPZ010000082.1:0-10825 GCA_035445045.1 Crocinitomicaceae bacterium
GAACAAAAACTTGCTTCGCTTCGAACAGTTTGTTCTTTTTACGCTAACTGCGTCGCTTGTGTCCCGTCGAAAAAATCAATGCGACATCACGTCTTCGAGCTAATATTTACGGTAAGTTAAATCCGCCATGTATCCTAACTCTACACTCAAAACTCTTAACTTGTCTTAAAGTCGTAATGTCCTAACGTCATAATGTCAATATATACTGTATCGACGTTGTTCTTGGCGCTTCGATTTTCAAAGGACGTAACGAATACGCACTGTTTAGGAAGTTGTTGCAGATAACCGAAAATTTGTGCTTGTCGCTAAGTTTGTAACTTACACGTGCATCAAAAATAGATTGTCCGTTGTGGCTTTCCCAAAAGTTGGTGTACTTTAATTCGTCTAGAAAAATGTTTCCTGTTTCGGTCATGTATTCCAAATCACGAATGGCTTTGTCGATGTTTTGCATTTTAGAATAATAACGATAACCTACGCCAACAGCCCATTTTTTGTATTCCAATTCCAAATCGGCTTTTACCATGTGGTTAAAACGGTATTTCAACATTCCTTTTGTGGAGTCTTCCGACGTGGTGTTGTAATTCAGATATTCGCCTGTTGGTTCTCCGCTACTGTTCATTTTTTCGGCATAATTGAAATCGGGCGTTAACGTTTTTGGGTCAACATACGTGTAGCCAACCATGTAATTTACTCTAAAATCTTTCTTTTCGTCTGTCATGCCGACAATCGATGCGTCAATTCCACGTACACGCGATTTTCCAGTGTTCAAGAATTCAAACCCTGCAACGGTAAATTTCGGGTTCCAAACGCCAAAAAGATACTCAATCGTGTTGGTGTATTTTTGGTAAAATGCGGCTACATCAACGTAACCCATTAAACTACCGAATTTATAACCTTGTTTCAAGCCGATTTCAAACGAAAGACTTTTTTCGGGTTTCAAATCGGGGTTGGCATACGAACCAAATAATCCTGCGCGTGTCAGCAAGAACTGCTCAGTAATGGTTGGGTATCGAAAACCTTGCCCTGCGGACATACGCAAAAACGTTCCTTTCGTCACTTGAAGATTGGCACCACCTCTGAAAATCGGAATACCTTCAGACCTGTTTTTGTTCGTCTGAAAATACTCGTAACGCACACCGCCTGAAAGGTTCAAAATATGCCACATTTTTTTGTCAATTTGAACGAACGCAGCGTAATTTTCATTCAAATTTAACGGTTTGCCTGCTGTTGCATACAAGATAGATTTTGATGTCGCCAAATTAGCAACCATACCGCCGACAACGCTTAAATCAATCGACTTAAAGCGTTTGTGTGCTTGATATTCAGCGTAGTACAACGTTCCACTGTATTCTTGATTATTAGACATCTTGCTATCCGAAAAATAAACACGTGTATTCAAACTATGATTTACACCATTTTCAGCCATGTATTTAATGTATGGGTCGAGGTTTAACATACGTTGGTTCATTAAAAACAACGCCCCTGGGTAACTTTTGTAAAGTCCTGCGCTATCATCTAACCACGCATACGCTTGTGTTGTTTTATTATACATCGCATTTCCGTTAATACCATACGTCAATCCTTTTACTTTTTTGTTGATATGACGCAAGTTAAAATTCACACGTCCACGGACTTTTAGCATATCCTTGTTAGAATAAACAGGAAACGAATCGACTAAGTTTAATGCGATTTTTAAATCTTCTGGTTTGTACTTTTCTTGTGGTGCAGGTCCGATATAGCCTTGGTCAACATTGAAATTCCCCCCAACAACGAAATCCCAATTTTTGATTTTTCGGCTGTGCAAGAAATTGATGTTGGTAAAACCTTGATACGACGTATCAGCGTACCAATTATTCGCAGGGCTTTTTGGTTTGGAATAATAACCTGTCGAAACGTTAATTTTTGTTTTCGGTTTAGAACGCGGATAAGCTGTTCGCACGTTGATAACACCGTTAATCGCCGATGAACTGTACAACACAGACGATGCGCCCTTGATAATTTCAATTTGCTCAATATTTTCAACAGGAATGTACGACCATTCGGGCTTTCCTGCATCTCCGCTTAAAAGCGGTAAATCGTCCACGACAATGAGTACACGGCTACCAACGCCAAAGGTAAAACCACTTCCGCCACGAATTTGTGGATCGCCGTCAATAATGGAAACGCCACCTGTGGTTTCGATTGCGCCATCTATGGTTGTTGCATTCTTGTTTTCCAAAACTTTTGGTTTCAAAACTTCCATGGAAACAATTTGTTCCTCTAGTTTTTGTTCGTATTTAGATGAAGAAACAACGACTGTTTCGATAACCGAACTTACGCTCGAAAGTGTTATATCGTGAAAAGTTGTGTCATTTTCCTTGATGACAACTTCAAAGGTTTCACTTCCTAAGTCGATTGAGCCACACGTAAATTTGTATTTCCCTGGTGCTAATTCAAAAAAGTAATTTCCAAATTCGTCCGTTACTGTGCCAACAGACAAATCATTGATATTTTTGATGACCGCACCAATAACGGTTTCATTCGTTGCTTTCTCATACACAACGCCTTTCAAATAACCTTTTTGACCAAAAGCAAGCGTTGTTAAGAACAAGCTAACAATAAGAATGTTGATTTTTTTCATACTTCAGTAAAAATAAAAAACCCTACAAAATTAGTAGGGTTTTTTAAATAGATATGTTTTAGTGTGTTAAAAAGCTAACTTTCCTGTTTTAATAACTCCTTTTCCTTCGATTTGATACATATAAACACCATTCGCCGTTGTTGACGGTAAGTTGATTGTGTTTACAGATTTAGATGTTAATGCAGACGTTGCGATTTTCTTTCCTGCCATGTCAAGGATTGAAATAGTTGCGTTTTCAACGTCAACGTTTGTCAAATCAACGGTAACAACTTTGTCAAAACCGAAAACAGCGATGTTGCTTGCAACCGCATTGTAAACGCTCACATCTTTTGTAACGTTAATTTTCACTTCGTTTGAAGTTTTAATAGCACCACCAAAGTCAGATACACAAACTACATAATATGTTCCTTGTGTTGCGAAATTAGGCGTGTAGGTTGCGCCTGTTTGTGTTGGCGCAAAAGAAACATATCCAGAACCTGATGTTGTACTGTATTTCCATTCTCTTGATGTAACAGTTCCGTTTGTTTCAGTTGCTGTTAATTGCGTTCCATTTTGACCTTCCAAGATATTTTGAACTGTTGTTGGAGCAATAGATACTGCTGGTACTGCCACTGCTGTTACATTAATTTGTACTTCGTTTGAAGTTTTAATAGCACCACCAAAGTCAGATACACAAACTACATAATATGTTCCTTGTGTTGCGAAATTAGGCGTGTAGGTTGCGCCTGTTTGTGTTGGCGCAAAAGAAACATATCCAGAACCTGATGTTGTACTGTATTTCCATTCTCTTGATGTAACAGTTCCGTTTGTTTCAGTTGCTGTTAATTGCGTTCCATTTTGACCTTCCAAGATATTTTGAACTGCTGTTGGTGCAATTGCAACTGTAGGAACGTTATAAATCATTTCCAAATCATCAATTAACACTTCATCATTTGCTTTACCACCTCCAGGAGTTTTGTTGGTTGTAAATGTAATCAAAATATATGCTGGCGTTGTTGCTTGCCCAGAATATATAAATGGAATTGAAAGGCGTTTCCAGCCATTTGTTTTTCCATAGTCCAATTCTGCTTTAGCTACAACATGAGGAGTGGCGTTCGCATCTTCAGGGTCACGGTAATCATAGTCATCGTGAATAGTTGCGGAAATTCGAGCTTGATCAGTAGCTGTTACAGGTGTGTATTTTATCCATACAACTAAACTGTCAGGTTTACCTGTAAATGCTTCGCTGAAATTAGCATCACTTCTTTTGCTAAAATTATAATTATTTGCGTTTGCTGCCGTAGTAGAACCCATATTCACTTGACCAACAGTCAAGTTTCCGTTGGCAATAGCGAAAGTAGCATCTCTACTCCAAATACGAGCACTCTATGTACCACTATGGGCATCGGTACTTTTCTCTACTTGTTTCTTTTGAGCTTGCCCACAAATAAGCCCTCCCAAGGTGCAATTAGCAGACATAAAAGAATTCCAGTTGGTTGGTTCAACTCCGTCTCCAGTGCCGGAATCCCAATTTTCAAAACCTGCGTTTCCTACCTGTGTTTGACCAAATCCTGTCAAACTGAATAAGCCTAAACTAATTGCTAAGCCTACGTTTTTAATCATTTTTTTCATAAAATAAAAATTTAGTTTTTAATTATTTTTCTTGTTACTACTTGTTTATTAACCGTTGTTTTTAAAATATAAACCCCAGCTGTCAAATCAGCTATAGAAACGGTTGAATTATTTAATGCTGAACCTGTGTAAACAACTTCGCCAAGTGTGTTAATGATTTGAATGTCTACGCATTCAAAATCGCCATTTAGTTTGATATTGTTTTGTGCAGGATTTGGCGCAATGTTAAATTTAATGTCCGAAGAGACTGATTTTACACCAATCGTTTGTGTTACAGATGGGTCGTATTTACTTAAAACAGTCACAAATTCAGCTGACTGTTCCCCCATGATAATCTGATACGCTTGTTTGATGAAAATTGGCGAAGATGATGATGTTAAATCATAATATTCTATCGAAAATAAAATAACATCAATAATCCCAACACCTGGATCTTGTGTGTCAACTTTGATAGAATCATAACTGAATATTCGTGATACGTCGTGTACAGTTGTATTTCCAATTTTCAATGTGCCGTAACCGTCGTATTTTGACTTGTGACTTCCCCACATAGGAACTGCAGTCAAGCCAATATCTGTGACATTCGCACCTCCCGAAAATACTGAAACAACAGAGTCTAGAAAGGCTAAGTCATATATCATTGCTTTTGGCATTGGATTGAAATAGGCGTTTACCGCCCCAAAACCAGGGTTATTGATTGAAATTCCTTTTCTGAAAACTGTGTCAACCGAAGTTACAATGTATTCAGTCGTGAAATTGTTTGTATTGATGTTTCTGTCAGACGGTGTAAAAACCGAGTCTTCTGTTCCGTCATTGTTGGCAATGACAATTGTTCCCGAAACGCCTTTTTTCTGAATGGTGTCGTAATTCCACGTAACACCGCTACCTGTGATGTCTGCAAAATTACTAATAAGCGAATCGCATACAAAATAGGTTTCTGTTCCGTTTAAATGGTGATTCGTTTTTGTGAAAGCACTTTGTCCAAAAAGAGAAACTGTGCTGAAAAACGAAAGTACAATTAAAATTTTCTTCATTTGTTATGCAATTAAAACATTAATTTTCCTGTTTTGTTAATGCCGTTTCCTGTGATTTGGTAAAGGTAAACACCTGTTGTTACTTGCGGAATAACAAATGAATTAATCGTGTTGGCATTTAATTTAGAACTTGCCACTTTTTTACCTGCCATGTCTAAAATTGAAATTTCAGCATCAGCGGTTTTAACATTTGTAAAATCAACGATTACTTCATTATCTTTATTGAAAACGTGGAATGTTTCTGCGCTTATTTGTTTAACGCTTGCCTCCTTATAGATTAATTCGATGTCGTCAATCCATAATTTTGAACCTGCTTTGTTTGTCATTTGATTGTTAGAAGATGTTACCGTAAACAAAATATATTCGGGATTATCCGAACTTACATAAGTAAACGGAACAGAAAAACGTGTCCAAGAAGAATATGTTTGGTTTTCCGTAATAAATGTTGCTGTACCAATTCTATTAGCAGATAAATCATCATGATTTCCGCTTACAGGAGTTTCAGGGTCGTAAAAATGACCTTTGTGCAACACGACATTTACTTTCCCTTTTTCATCAGCGTCATTTGCAGGCGTGTATTTAAACCAACCTACGAGTGAGTCGGGTCTGTCTGTAAACGCAATTCGTCTAACATTATTAGAATTTCCGTGTTCGTTCGTGCCGATATAGCCTTCTGCTTTATTGGTACTTGGTGCATTTACGTAACCCGAAGTTAAGTTTCCGTTTACTTTCGCCAAAACGAAATCTTTGGTTTCGACCAAAACTGCAAAACTTCCACTGTGTGCATCGGTTGTTTTAGAAGCTGTCGAAGGTCCTAATTGTGCGGTGCTGTTACCTTTTTTATTATCGTAATAATTGGTTGGTAATGCGTCTGTCCAATTTTCAAATCCATTGTTTGGTAATTGTTGTTGAGCATTTGCTTTAGCAGTAGCGGCAATCAATATTGCAACACTTAAAATAATTTTTTTCATTATCTTTTAATTAATGATACAAGATGCAAATTTACAGTATTAATTTTTACTACAATCTTTTTTAACAAAATTATTATTACTTGCATAGATAGTTAGGTTGTTAAAGCCATATTGTCTATCAAGCGAACACCACCAATATAAGCAACAACACACGCTACGGAATTTTTAACCCAATCATCAGTCAAGGTATTTAGTGTTAATGGATTAACAATTTCAAAATATTCCAATTCCAACTCGCTTTGTGCATAAAGTTCTTGCATCATTTTCATGATTTCTTGGGGCGTTTTTTGATTGGAAAATTCTTTGGATTTTAACAAAGATTGATAAATAAAAACGGCTTTCTTTTTGTCATCTTCGGATAATCGTTGATTGCGAGAGCTAAATGCCAAACCTGATTTTTCACGATAAATAGGACAAGCGACAATATTTATAGGTAATTGTAATTCCGCAACCAACTTTTTGACAACGGCAACTTGCTGAAAATCTTTCAATCCGAAATAGGCATTTGTAGGCTGTACGAGCGCAAATAAACGTGTTAAAACCTGTACAACGCCATCAAAGTGACCAGGGCGCATTTTGCCTTCCATCAGTAATTCTAATTGTCCTAATGCTACTTTGGGCGCAACAAAATCTTCTGAATAAATGTCGGCAACGGTCGGGATAAAAACAATGTCAACACCTACGTTTTTTAGAAAATCAATATCACTTTCGATTGTTCGAGGGTATTTTTCAAGGTCTGTCGGGTTGTTAAATTGCCTTGGATTGACAAAAATACTGACAATAGAAATGTCATTTTCGCTTATAGATTGTTCCATTAATGAACCGTGCCCCAAATGCAAAGCTCCCATTGTTGGCACAAAACCAATGCTTTTTTGGCTATTTTTTAGTTCTGTTATTTTTATTAACAAATCAGAAACTGTACTGATAATCAACAACTTGAGTTAATTTAGGGTTTTACAAAACGACAAATCTAAATTTTTTTTGAGAGTATTCGCTTTTTTTTGTATATTTTTGCAGTAAATTTTACTGACGTAAACGTAATTGAATTACATGGAAAAGAAACGTATTTTATTTATCACACAAGAGATTTTTCCTTTTTTACCCAAAACCGACCTTTCATATTCCGCAAAGCGATTGCCTCAAGGAATGCAAGATTTAGGAAAAGAAATTAGAATTTTCACGCCTCGCTATGGCGGTATTAACGAGCGGAGACACCAATTGCACGAAGTTATTCGCCTTTCAGGAATGAATATCATTATTGATGACCGTGACCACCCGTTGGTTATTAAGGTTGCCTCTGTTCCAAATGCAAAAATGCAGGCTTATTTCATTGATAACGATGAATTTTTCAAACGCAAAAATGCCATTATGGACGAAGACGGCAGTTTTTTTGAAGACAACGATAAGCGTTCTATCTTCTTTTGCCGAGGGGTTTTAGAAACGGTCAAAAAATTAGGGTGGCAACCCGACGTTATTCATTGCAACGGCTGGTTGGGAATGATGATGCCTTTATATGTTAAAAAGGTATATAACAAAGACCCTCATTTTGCGAATACCAAAGTTGTACTTTCGTTATATGATATGCCATTTAATGAGAATTTCAACGAACGATTACCTGAAATTTTGAAATTTGACGGTATCAGCAACGAACTACCCAAAGACCTTGGAAATGTTTCTTTTGAAGAAGTTTTAAACTGTGTTGCAAAATATTCTGACGGAATTATCGTTCATTCAGAGCAAATAAGCGATGTTTGTCAACGTGTTTATGATAATGCCACTTGTCCAAAGTTAGGTTTTGTCAATGAAGAACAACAACACAAACAAGTGTCTGAATTTTTTGATAAGATAATGGAAGAAACATTGGTTTCATGAACATGAGTACAAATAAAAACAGCTTGTTGGGGCGGAAATTTGGTAAATATTCCGCTTCTTTTTTCTTTTTGACACTTTTTGCACTTGCTTTGCCGAGTTGCAAAAAAAAGGATTATAAAAACGGGAAAGATGTGTTGGCGAGTGGTTACGGAATTAATTCTGTCAAAGTAGATACCTTCGACCTAATTACATATTCCGTTATTGAAGATTCTATCCGCAGCAGCAATAATTCGCACACGCTTTTTGGCTTGTACAATGACCCTGTTTTTGGGAAAGTAAATGCGTCTATTTATACAAATTTAGTATTGGAAAACCCAGGCACGACCAATTTTACTAATTCCCAAACGGTTGACTCCTTGGTTTTTTCGATGCAATTTAACGGCATCTATGGAACACCCGAAAATATCCAAGTAGAAGTATATGAGTTGTCCGAACTTATGGATGCAAATGCAACAATGTATCAAATGCAGACAGTCAATCATTTGTCTGAAAATTTAGTGCAATCGGGTTTTGAAACGGTGTCGCCCAAGCCAAACGACAAGTCAATTGTTGGAACAGATACGCTGGCGGCGCAGTTGCGTATTCGTCTAAAGCCAAGTTTCGGACAGCATTTAATTGATGGCGTTGCGCAAGGACATTATGACTCACACGAAGCATTTAAGAATTTCTTCAAAGGACTTTATGTCAAAGTAACGGATTATAGTCCTGCATCGGGAAAAGGCGCGGTGTATTATTTTAATATGACGGCTATAAATTCGGGTTTGACAGTTTATTACCGTGATGAAGATGACGTTGCCAAAGCATTCAAATATTTGATTAACAAAAATGGTATTTATTTCAATCATGTGGATATTAATCGCACCAATACAAAAATTGAAAAGTTAGTAAATAACCATTCTTTGGGAAGTAAAGAATTTTATGCTCAAGCGTATGGTGTTCGTGCAATCGTTGAAATACCAGGGTTGAAAAATATCCCTCAAAACTCGATTATTCATTCGGCAGTTTTGCAGTTGCCTTTTTCTTCTTATTATTTCGACAATGCCTATCCGAGTGCATCTGTAAAAATTGGCTATTATGAAGACGATGATTTTAGCAAACCCAAAGCCTTCTCAGGGGCGTATTTGTACGATCAACAACTCAAAGCCTACATGATTGATTTAAACTATTATCCAAATAAATTTGTAACTGTTCAAAATATTCTGCGTGGAATTATTAACACGCAAACGTTCTTTATTATTCCTAATAATTATGCTATTAGCTCAGAAAGAATTATCTTTAATGGCAAAAATTCGGATTTTAAAGTAAAACCTAAATTAACTGTTATATACACTATTAACGAATAAGACTATGTGTGGAATTGTAGCGTACATTGGAAAAAAAGAAGCATACCCCATTTTAATCAAAGGATTAAAAAGATTAGAATACCGTGGTTATGATAGCGCAGGTGTTGCTTTGTTGAATAATGGCAACATCAATCTTTATAAAAAACAAGGAAAAGTAGCTGAATTAGAAAATTTTGCTGCCAATAGCGATGTGTCGGGTAAAATCGGAATTGCACATACACGTTGGGCAACACATGGATTGCCAAATGATGTCAATTCGCACCCACATACGTCTATGGACGGAAAAATTGCGTTAATTCACAACGGAATTATTGAAAATTACGAGCAAATCAAAGAGCAATTAACAGCTCGTGGCTATGTGTTCAAATCACAAACAGACACCGAAGTTTTAGTGCATTTGATTGATGACATCTTAAAAAAGGAAAAAGTTGATTTAGTAGAGGCTGTGCGTTTGGCGTTAATGAGCGTTACAGGTGCGTATGCGATTGCTGTGATTTCAACGGATTTCCCTGATGAAATTGTTTGCGCACGAAAAAGTAGCCCTTTGGTGGTTGGTATCGGTCAAGAAAATGATTTTTACCTTGCTTCTGATGCGACACCAATCGTGGAATATACCAAGCAAGTTGTTTACTTAAACGATGAAGAAATTGCATCGGTTAGTCCAAATGGCGGTCTAAAATTGATTAACATCAACAATCAAGAAAAACCACCGTATGTACAAGAATTAGAACTTCAAATTGAGGCGTTGGAAAAAGGAGGTTACGAGCATTTCATGTTAAAAGAAATTTTCGAGCAACCACGCTCTATTCGTGATTGTTTCCGAGGTCGTTTGAATGCAGAAAGTGGTTGGGTTCAATTAGGTGGTTTGAAAGATTACGAACAACGCTTAGTACACGCCAATCGTTTGGTTATGGTTGCTTGTGGAACATCGTGGCACGCTTGTCAAGTAGGCGAATATTTAATCGAAGATTTGGCTCGCATCAATGTAGAGGTTGAATATGGTTCAGAGTTTCGTTACAGAAACCCAATCATCAACGAAAATGATATTGTTATCGCTCTTTCCCAATCGGGTGAAACAGCAGATACCTTGGCAGCGATTGACTTGGCAAAACAAAAAGGCGCAAAAGCATTAGGAATTACAAATGTTGTTGGCTCTTCCATTTCACGTGCGACACACGCAGGTTCATACACACACGCAGGGCCAGAAATAGGCGTAGCATCAACGAAAGCATTTACGGCACAAGTGACCGTTTTGACTTTAATGGCATTGCGTTTAGCGCATATTCGTGGAACAATTACGCAGTCTGAATTACAACGTTTAATTTCCGAATTAGACCGTATTCCTGCGAAAGTTCAACGTATTTTAGACGAAAC
>DAOMPZ010000083.1:0-8116 GCA_035445045.1 Crocinitomicaceae bacterium
AATTGACGAACATTCGGACGTTATCGTGCATTTGCATACGGCAGGCGGTTCTGTCTTTGACGGAAATCTTATTTATACCACACTTGCCAATTCAAAAGCAAACATTCAAATCAATATTGACGGACTGGCTGCATCAATGGGTTCAATCATCATGCTGGCAGGAAAGAAAATTGCGATGTCGTCGAACGCCTTTATTATGGTTCATGCACCGTCGGGTTCTGTCAACGGTACGCATATCGAAATGACATCAGCGGCTAAACTGTTACAATCACTTGAAAAAGTTTTTGTTTCGCAGTATTCCAAAAAGACAGGCAAAACAGTTGACGAACTCAAAGCGTGGATGCTTGGCGATAATTGGTTTTCTGCCGAAGATGCTTTGGAAGCAGGATTAATTGATGAAATCATCGACCCTGTAATGGAAGATGAATTAGATGCCGAAGCAATTCAAAAATTAGACCTCGTTGCTTTACAAACCAAATACGACATCAAAGCAACCACCAAACCCCAAACGGAAATAATAAAAACAAATATGAAAAAGCAAGTTATCAGTGCCTTGGCTCTGTCAACTGTCAATGAAACGTCTTCGGATACGGCTGTTATCCAAGCCATTCAAGACAAGTTGACGGCAGTAACCACACAGGCGAACGAGAAAGACCAACGCATTCAAGCATTGGAACAACAAATTGAAACGAATACTAATTCCATGATTAGTTCTGTCGTTTCGGAGGGAGTTAAAGCAGGAAAATTTCCCGAAGCTAATCATCAAAAGTACGAGAACATCGGAAAAACAGCAGGCATTGACACACTCAAAGCCATTTTGGAGGACATTCCGTCCAAACCGTCAAGCATTTCGGGAAGAATAAACAATTCAACGGATAATCGTGCAAAATCCGCTGAAACGTGGGACGAACTCAAAAAGAAACAAGGAGCATTAGAAAAATTACAAGCCGAAGATTTTGATGCTTTCAATGCACTTTACAAAGAAAAATTCGGTAAAGATTTCAACAATTAAAAACAAAAGTAAAATGAAAAAACTCGTAAAATTAAGTTTTGTATTAGTCGCTATCATGGCAATTGCCACACCTGTATCAGCGATGTTAAGTATTCCGTTTTATCTCGCTTTCGGCGGTGTAACGGCAACAACTGTGTTTATCCCGTCAATAGGCGCAACCATGTCGGGATTAAATCAAGAAGTTTGGACGGACGTTTTAGTGGAACAATTCCGTGAAACAGAAGATGCAGGTTTCTTAAATGAAATTCCCGATGAAAGTCGTTGGGTGTCTGCCACTAAAGGCGAGAATGAAGTTATCCATTTAACCGAAATCGGTGCTGACCCTGATGTGTTAATCAATAACACCACTTATCCAATAGATGTCCAATCGCAAACCGATACCGACATTACAATTTCCTTGGATAAATATCAAACAAAAGCAACTCAAATTACGGACGATGAAATTAAATACATCTCGTATGACAAAGTTGCCAAGGTAACGGAAAAACACACCAAGGCAACAATGCGTGTGAAACACAACAAAGCCATTCATGCGCTTGCTCCTGCTACAAACACAACCGCAACACCTGTACTTGTTACAACAGGAACAGATGACGGAACAGGTAGAAAGAAAATGGTTCTGAAAGACTTACTTGCATTAAAACGCAAATTTGATAATCAAAAAATTCCATTGGCAGGACGTGTGTTAGTATTGAGTGCAGACCATTACAACGACTTATTGGAAGAAGCAGGCGACAAAACAATTTTTGCAAATGGTAGCTTGGCAGATACAGAAGGCGGATTGTTATCGGCTCGTTTGTACGGTTTCAAAGTGTATTGGTACGTTGAATCGCCTTATTTCAATCCGTCCACAAAAACGAAGTTGTCTTTTGGTGCAGTTCCAGCAGGAACAGACAGACAAGCATCAGTAGCGTTCTATGCTCCCGAAATGTTCCGTGCGGTTGGTTCGACAAAAACCTACTTGGATTTGCCAACAACGACAACCCAAAAAACGTTGTTCAACTTACGACATTACTTCATTGTGTTGCCTAAAAAACAACGTGCTATCGGTGCGATTGTGAGTGCGAATGTTTAATCTGAAAAACAAGAAGTGATGAACGAAGAAATCAGAGAAAGAGCAAGGGAGTTGTTTGAAACGCTCCCTGTTCAAGAATTGTTTGTGAACGAGAAAGGCGAATTTTTCTCGAACCGTGAATATGCTGTGCAGTCAAAACAAGGTGTGGTTACAACCATTACACGCAACGAAGTTGTGAAACCTGTTGTCGTGACGGTAAACCTCCAACAACTTGAACCAGCAGACCAAAAAGCTGAATTGGAAAAACGCTTGGAAAAAGCCTTAGATGTTCAAAAGGCTAAACAAACAGCATTGGATAAAGCAAAAACCGAAAAAACAAAAGCAACGGCACAAAAGGCATTAGACAAAGCCATTGCCGATGTTGAAACGGTAAAATCAACAATAGAAGCAATGAATGCTTCTGAAACAGAAACGCAAACCGAGGGGTTGGAATAACAACCCCTCTTATAAAACAAAAGAATTATGTCTAATTTAAAAGGAGTAATTATACAAAAGGGTGCGGTTGGTGTGAGTGTTACACCTCCCGACACAAGCGTTTCGCTGTTGGTAATTTGTGGCATGTGGTTGCAATCCGAGTCGGAATCGGCAAATCCCGAATATGTTGATGTGTTACATGACGATAGTCGTCAATATACATTCACAAGCGTTAAGCAAGCCGAAGCAATCGGAATTACCAAAGAAAACGATTTTAAACATGGTTTGCACGTACACCGCCACATTAGCGAATTTTTCAGAATGGCAGGCAACGGAACGAAGTTGTATGTTTTGATGTTTAAGGATTCTTTAAAGATCAATTTAACAACAGGACTTCCAAATTTGAAAGCTGCGATTTTGGATTACACCAAAGGCGATGTTCGTCAAGTTGGGTTGATTGATAATCTTCACGGCGAAAATGTTGCGCCTGTATGGACGTTGATTGACGGTATTACTACCGAAACAAAAGCGTGCATGACAGCCGTTGCGGATTTGTATCAATGGGCGTATGAAAAAGATATTCCATTTAGCGTAATGCTTGGTGGTGGAAACTTTGAACCATTGTCGGCAACGGCTTACAATATGCGTGACGAAGCGGTTAGTTTAAATTGTTCGGGTTTATCGGTAATGATTTGCCGTGAGAAAAAATACTACGAAGATTTTGCCGATAACGCTACAATTGGAGCAAATAATACCGTTTTTGCGGACATAGGTACGGCACTTGGAGTAATGGCACGTGCAGAAATCAATCAAAACATTGGCGACAACGAAGCATTCAACTTGACAGATGTTGTCAAAGGTGCTTGGGAAGAAGCGGTGTTTTTACAAGGTTCGCCCATTATGAGCAACTTGTATATTCAAGATTGGGAAGATTTCGGTTACATCTTCGCTGTGAAATATTCGGGTTTAAACGGTTGGCGTTTCAATGGCGACCACAACTGTACACCGATTGTTATTGATGCAGACGGTAACATGAATGAACATACCATTGCATACACACGCACCATGAACGAGGCATCACGCTTATTGCGTAAGGTGCTTATTCCAAAAGTAAAAACACGTCAACCTGTTGACCCTACAACAGGAAAACTTCCTGCTGGTGTTGTAAAGACATTTGACAATTTGGGTGACGGTGTGTTTGCCGACATGGTAAACCGTAAGCATATTTCCGCAGGGAAAACATTTACCGACCCAAATTCCGATTTGTTAGTTGAAAAGGTGTTGAATGTGGAATGGTCGCTTGTTCCTTATGGAAGTGTTGGCGAAATCAAAGGATTGTTGAATCTAAAAAATAAAATCTAATGGCAACTATAATCAAAAATAAAAAAGCGTATGACAGTGGCGATGTGGCTGTATTTATCAACGGCGCACCGATTGACGTGGTTGAAATCACCTACGAAACGGAGCAAGAACACCAGTTGAATTATACGTTGGCAAATAAAGCAACATCGTGGTCACGTGGTAAAGTTTCCTTTTCCGCTTCCATTTCTTTGATGATGGAAGATGCAGTACTGTTGGAAGATGCCTCAAATGGCGATTTACTTTCCATTAAACCATTTCCAATCAATGTTACTTACACCAATGAATTTAACAAGCTGGTGAACGACACCATTTTGGCGAAATTCCAAAAACAAGGACGTGAAGTCACAGGCGATATGGGCTTGCAAAAGCAGTACGACTTGTTTGTACTTGACATCGAATACAATAATGTTTAATTTTTAAAATTTCAATAAGATGAAAGAGAAAGAAAATAGCGTGAGCATTGGAACGGTAACGAAACACGTTCCGCAAGAAGTGATTGATGCTTTAAAAGCAAAATATCCTGACCTAACGGCAAACAACGAGTTGAAACGCTTGTACTTGCCAACGAATGATTTGGGAACAGAAGAATTAGAAGTAATTGTTCGTGTTCCCGACAGAAACACCGTAACGCAATTCATGCGCTTTGTGGAATCACAACCGAAAAAAGCACAAGAACTATTGGTTAATCAATGTTTGTTGACTTCCAAAGAAGAAGTAATGAATGATGATTATTTGTTTTTTACGTGTACAGGTTCTATTGCGGAACTTTTCCCAATTAGACAGGGAAGACTAAAAAACTTCTAAGCGCGGAAACTGGGATAATAGCACGTGAAGACCGTGACGAAGAACGGAAAATCAATGCGCTATTATCCTTTTATTTCAAAATTCCTTTTCCCGAAGAACTTTCAGATGAAGTGTGGTCGGAAAAATGGCATCAACTATTGTGGCTCGCAGAACAAAAATTGCTTTCAGCATCAAAAATAATGTAACATGAATATAGAATTGACAAGTAGGTATGTAGCGGCGTTTGGAAACAGCGTTGCAGCGTTCGTTCCACAAAACAGGAAAGAACAAACCGCTGCCGACTTTGCCTTTGGTCTATATCAAGAAGATGACAGCGATTTTGAAGATATAACCTTGCGTTATGACGGAAAGGAATTGAAATTTGGGTTTCAAAGTTTTAAAACAAGCGGAACGGTTCAAGCGGAATTATTGCCAGGTCAACCCGAAAATTCAAAGATATTCGCTCCGCCACCTTTAATCAGTTTTTCGCGCGAGAAAAATTTAATCATTACACCGCTAAACGGTGACGGTATGGAAGTTGTCGAACGTTGGAACAATGATGCTTGGGAAATCAAAATGCAAGGCATATTGATTGACCGTGAAAACCACCATTATCCAACCGATGATGTTGAAAAGTTGGTGCGTTTCTTCAATTACAACAATGTGATTGAGGTAAGTGGCACACAGTTCTACGAAAAAGGCATTGATTTCATGTACATCAAGTCAATCGACATTGAGGGCGTGGAGGGTTTTGCTGACACTATCAAGTTCTCTTTAAATGCAAGGTCAATAAGAGATTTAGGGTTCAAATTAAACGAGTAATATGTTTTTGTATTTCAATATGGTTTGTAAAATAGCAATCGGAAAGATTGAAACGGAATACGTTACCTCTGTAACTACCAAGCAATCTTTTAAAGATTTGGCAGATACAGCAACGATTGTATTACCTCGTGAATACCGTTCGGCAAAGATTGCAGGACGGACAGACACATTTGAACGTAAAAACATCAAAGATTTGATAAAAGTGGGCGATGTTGTAACCATTCAACTCGGTTATGACAATCGTCTTAAATCGGTTTTTAAGGGTTACGTAAAGCGTATTTCTGCCGATATTCCTTTGACGATTGAATGCGAAGATGAGATGTTTCAGTTACGCAAATCAAACTTCACGGAATCATTCAAAAGTATCAAACTTTTGGAGCTACTCAAAAAGATTGCGCCTAACTATGAATATGAAGTCATTGACAACATTGATTTGGGCAAATTTATCATTGAACATTCATCGGCGTATGAAGTTTTGGAAGCGTTGCGAAAAGATTATCTGATGCACGCTTCATTCAAAGATAAAAAATTGATTGTCGGCTTTCCAACGGATTTGAAACCGCAAAACAATCACACGTTCAATGTGGATTATATGCGTTCAGCTGATAGTTTGGAATTTGTATCAAAAGATGATATGAAACTTGAAATCAAAGCGATTTCAAACAATTCGGACGGAACTAAAAAAGTGGTTACAGTTGGCGAATCGGGCGGCTCAACACGCACATTGAATTTCGCTAACAAGTCAGAAAAAGAATTGGAAGATTTGGCAAAAAAGCAATTGGAAACATTGCACTTTGACGGTTTTCAAGGTTCGTTCGATTCCATTGGCGAACCGTATGTAATGGTTGGCGATGCTGTCACCATTAAAGACAAAAATTATCCCAATTCGGAGCGTGACGGAAAATACTTAGTAGAAGCCGTTGAACGCAATTTTGAAAAGGGAACAGGTTATAAACAAACAATTAAATTAAGTGTAAAATTATGACATTAAACGATTACATCAAGGTTTGTAAAAAATGGGAGGGCGGTTTGTCCAAAGACAAAGACGATAGTGCTTCGGCATATCCTTGCCCGACACCTTACAAAGGTCAAACAGGTTGGCATACCAACAAAGGTATTACGTATGGTTCGTGGGTTTCCATTTTCGGGAAAACGAATGATGCACGGTTCTTTGCCATGTCGGACGAAGATTGGTTTACCATTTTTGATAAAAATTACTTTTCCAAAGTGAAAGGACATGAATTTAAAACGCTAAATATCGCTGCAATGGTTACGGCTATTGCTTGGGGTTCGGGCGTGGTTCAAGGTGGTAAACACTTGCAAAGAGCGTTAAACATTATGGGTGCAAAATTGGAAGTTGACGGCATTATTGGTCAAAAAACATTGAAAGCAGCAAACACCGCAGACCAACGACAACTATTCAATACGCTGTTGGAAGTTAGAGAGCAGTTTTTCCGTGCCATTGCAAAAGGTAAAAATGCAAAATTTCTAAATGGCTGGTTGAACAGGCTGAGAGATTATAAACAACAATTTCAAATAAAATGAATAAGATAGCAATGTTTTGGTTAGCAATATTAGGGTGGTTGACACCACTTTACCCATTCTTTATTTTGACGGGTTTCGCTATTGTTATGGATACTTTTTTCGGACTGAAAGTAAGTCAAAAGTATAAGAAAGTAAGCAGTCGTAAATTTTCACGTGTGTTGTACAAATTATTGATGTATAACATCATCATTATTTCCGCTTATTCGATAGATATTTACTTGTTGGGGTCATTTATTGGATTGTTTTCTTCCGTTGAGCTGACAGCGACAAAAGCGGTTGTTTTTGGTGTGTTAATGGTTGAACTTATCAGCATTGATGAAAAACTGATACAGTTGAACGGAAAAGGTTTGAGATTCTATTGGCAACGAGTGATGAACATCATCAAAAAAGTGAATAAGGAACGTAAAAGTTTGACAAATGAATAAAATAGCAATCAACGTAATCATTTACGCAGTAATGGCTGGACTATTATTTTTCGGTGGTATGCTTGCCAACAGTAAAATGCAACGCCCTGTGAAATTGGAATGTCCGCCATGTCCCGATTTGAAATGTCCGCCGAATGTACAAGTGAATACTTTGCCATTGGACGAAGTG
Source organism: Crocinitomicaceae bacterium (assembly GCA_035445045.1). Lineage (GTDB taxonomy): Bacteria > Bacteroidota > Bacteroidia > Flavobacteriales_D > Crocinitomicaceae > 40-80. Next base: position 7,608 of record DAOMPZ010000083.1, read on the forward strand.
CGAAAAATGAAGATAAAAGGCGGATTTACATTTGCGCCTGTGTATAACGGAACAGTTGTAATGTCAGCCGACACCTTAAAAAAGTAAGAACATGGCAACGGAAGATTTATTTTTACAAGCAATAAAAACCGCATCTAAAAAAGGCGCAGGCGCAACTGTCATTACAGGTGTCGCAAAGAATATCAAAACGGACACGTGTGATGTGTTCCGTGACGGTATGCCTACGCTTTTTGATGTGTCTTTGACGGCAAAAGACAGTAATGCTTCCGATTACATTAAAATCACCAAAGGAAAATTCGATTGTTGCCGTGGCGTTGGTCAACGGATTAGCAACCGAGGGCGTTATCATTGCGCAAAGCGAAATTGAAAAAGTAGAAATCAATTTGTCAAACAACGAAATAACGATTGACAATCAAGGTGTGAAAATGGAACTTTCAGCAGGGAAATTTGCCATTAAAAACACCGCCGAAGACTTGAAAGCGATTATCAACGACTTGATTTCAGCGTGT
>DAOMPZ010000083.1:8126-10700 GCA_035445045.1 Crocinitomicaceae bacterium
CTATTCCGTTAGCTCCTTCGGGAACAGGTGTGCCTGCGAATGTGGCGCAATTTAACGCAATTATACCACGGTTAAACCTTTTATTCAATTAGACATGGCACGAACGGACATAATGCTTGATGACAACGAAGATTTGATAATTTCAAATGGCGACTTTATGATTGACGACAGTAACGACCAACACGTTGCTATCATTTTTGATTGCGTTAAGGGCGAAATTCGACAAAATCCGTCATTGGGGTTTGCAGCCATGCACTTTTTGAAGTCTAATGTCAAGGACGTGGATTTGAAACGTGCATTACGTGTGGAACTGAATAAAGACGGTTATGATGATGCCGATATTATTCTTAATCGTGAACGAGGTGTAATAACTATAAATGTGGAGTAATGAAAGTAGAACACGGACAAACACATTTAGATTTAGCGGTTATCGGTTACGGCAATCAAGCGGCATATTTCAAACTTGGCGATGACAACGTGAACTACCAACCAACGGTTGATGAACCGTACCAAGAAATGACGTTCCCTGTTCAGTTTGAAGTCGGTGCAGAATTAATGATTGATAATAGTTCTGACTTGTACATCAGAGAACAAATGAAAGTGCTTGACAAAACGGCTTTTAAAGTTGCTTCGTTTGCCGATTTTGAAGAAGACAGCGACAACTGTATTTACTTGGTTGATAACGAGGGGAATTTTATAGTTGATAACGAAAATAATAAAATAGTAATTGAATGTAATTTTTAAGCAATGAAAGACGAAGAAATCAAAATCAAACAAATCAAAGACTTCGACCTAAAAGAAAAATTAGACGGCAAAGAAATGCTGTTGGTGCAGAACGAAGACGGTTCGCACAACCACGTTAAAACAGAACAACTTGGTGGCGCAAAATCATTCCTTGAACTTTCGGACACGCCCGATGAATATCCCGAAGATTTGGGTTATCATATTCCTGTATATATTAATATGCCAGAACATGTATCGCCTATTGGTGACGGAACTGTTCCTTTGGCTGGCAAAAAATTGGTTTTTGTCAATGCAGGTGATTTTACACCACCGTCGGGCGTTGACGAACTAATAACCAACGTGAATAATACGGACGACATGAACACGTTGATTAACAATTCAGAATTAATACCTGGTATGTGGTACAAAATTCAAACGGATTGGGACACGTATAATCCAACAAACCCAGCCAATATCTGCGAATACGCATTCGTGCAAGCACTTACCACCAACAGGATTTCAACCAACATCAAGATTTTAAGAAGATGTGTACGAAGTGGTTATTATTATTATAAGCCTTATGTTGGCGTAACGATAAGTTCCTACATTTCGTGGGGCGGTAGAGTGTGGACATTGAATGAAGAATCTTCAACAAGTGAACTCACACAAGACATTTGGGACCCACTAAACCCAAATAACAACATAGACAATATGATGTTTGACCCAATACCAATGAGTGATAATAATTATTACGAATGGGTTGAACTTGATGCGGTTATGGGTATAGAGTGGTGGTATTTTTCAATATCTAATTTGCTGTTCATTACCGAGCCAAGAAGAAACAACAAAATACATAATGAATATGGTAACGGTACTTATGGAATAAGCGACCGATGGCGTTATTCTGATTGGACACACGACCAAATCAGAAACAACACATTTCAACAATGTTTTATCAATGTGAGTACGGTTCAAAACTCAAACATTCCTGCGCTTGTCAATTGTTATGGTGTGAGTATTAAAAATTCAACTATTAAAGGCAGTGCCATTACGAATAAGTATAACCAATTGATAGATATAACCGATTCGGAGTTTAACCAATATTCATTGCCAAATGTAACGGAATATTTTAGCGCAGAAAACGTCAAAACAGCGATGTTAATATTAGGCTATGCTTATAAAAATTTGAGTTTGTACAAGTTGAGAGCAAACGAAGTTGGTTGTTCCAATGCAAATGATAGTTTTAGTTTGAACATTGAAAATATTGACACAGCTCAACTCAATTTATACTTGCATCACTTCGCAACAGAAAATCATGCTTACATACAAAACATCAAAAATACCCAAGATATTGCATTGCATTTAGATTTTGATGAAACAGATTTTACTGACATCACTGTTCGAAACTTCAACAACAATGGGCGTATTACCAATGGAGGTTTGTCACTCACTCCTGACGACAGCCCTTATCAAATGCCATTTGTACACTATTAAAATTTAAACCAATGAAAAAAATAGAGTTATTTCAAGTAAAGTATTCGGAAAATGTAGCGTTAGACAACAACGCCGTAATCATTGATTTTCCAAGCAACGCACATCAAGGTATGTTTGAAAATTACCATATTTTGCAACTTCCAACGTATATTGCCGACAATAATGTCGAGTCGGAATATGTTGGTATTATTTCAGAACGCCTAAAGGAAAAAACAGGCTTTGACAGGACAAAACTAATTGCCAAGGCAACTGAACAACTGACAGACAAAGACGATGCGTTTGTGTATTACACGGCAAACGTCATCATGCCTGCATTGGGTTGTATTCACACCAATATTCCAAAGATATTGATTGCAC
>DAOMPZ010000084.1:0-10623 GCA_035445045.1 Crocinitomicaceae bacterium
TGATGTTATTGGTTTGTACGACACAGGAAATTTCAAAATCGGCGACACATTGACCGAGGGCGAAAAATTCATGTTCAAAGGTATTCCGAGTTTCTCTCCCGAAATTTTTATGGAATTGGAAAACTTAGACCCAATGAAATCCAAGCAGTTGGAAAAAGGAATTTCGCAATTGACGGACGAAGGTGTAGCGCAATTATTCGTGCAACAACCAGGTAATCGTAAAATTGTTGGAACAGTTGGACAACTTCAATTTGAGGTTATCCAATACCGTTTGATTAACGAATACGGTGCAAATTGTCGTTTTTCGCCTAAAAATTACCATTTGGCAACGTGGATAACCACTTCCGACGATGCACAATTACAAAAGTTCTTGGCAACCAAAACAGGAAATATCGCCAAAGATAAAGACGGAAATTGGGTGTTTTTAGCCGAAACACCGTTTTTATTGCAAATGGCAGAACAAGATTACCCTGAAATCACGTTTCATAGAACGTCTGATTTTAAATTGGATTGATGTTTTTTGAGAATCATTTAGGATTCAATTTTTTACCTTCCATTTAAAAAGCATAAATCCTGCAATTATAATCGTTATGGCGGTAACTAAAATTTGAACAGTCATCAAGAAAAAACTGTGATTTTCGGTTGTCACATGATATAATGACGGAACTTGCAACACTTGTTCATCACTGCTTACAAGCCAAAAAGCCAAAAAATTATTGATAAAATGATAGCCAAGTGCGCCCCAAATACTGTTGTCGAAATACGTCAGTAAACCCAAAAACAAGCCGTGAAAAATATAAAGTAAAATCAGTCCTTTGCCATAAACAAGCACTTCGGGATTACCGCTATGCAACAAGCCAAAAATAATCGCTGAAAAAGTAATTCCAATCACTTTTTTTACACCAAAACCAACTAAAATTTGCGGTAAAAAAGCCCGAAAAAGTAGTTCTTCAAACGTAATTTGAATAACGACAAAAATGACAAGTACCAATGAAATCCACGCAAACGAATGGGGTAAAACATTGGACGTTATATTGTTTTTTTGAAAAAATAAGAAACTAAAAAAGCAAAGAAAATACAGTAAAATAACAACGCTTATCTTTTTAAAAATCTTGTTGGTATCGCCAAACAAAGTACCGATTGAACGTCCTAATATTTTTTTTGCAGCAAAAAAGATTGCGCCAATTCCCACCGCAAATGGAATTAAATGAAATGCTAACTGCGTGATAAACGTTTGAAAATGAACTGCTCGTAAATCAAATATCGGCGAAATATTAAAAAACTTTACGCAAAATTGCTGTGCGCCACCGCCAATCCCTACAATTGCCGTCACCACGAAAACTACTGCTGAAATTAAAGTCGCTTTGGAATTATTTGCCTGTTTGTCAGTGTCTAAAAAATGCACGTTTTTTAGTTTTTAATCTTGACTAACACGCACACCGATAATGTTCGAAAGTGGCCAATGTTCGCCGTTGGCATCGGTCGGGTAGGTGTTTGAAACGTAACTTCCTAATTTTTCGATGCGGTAATCATTGATGTCCACAAAAAGGCTCGTTTGTGGACCTCCTTCCATGTAAACAGCGTTGCGCAAGCCCATTTTGACCATGAAATTAATCATGTAATTTTGCGTATAAGGCGAACGTGTGAAGATAAAATAAATCATTCCGTTTTTGTCTTCAGCAACAATCAACTGACTACACGACTGATAACGTTTGTTCCAACTCATTGGCTTTCCGTCAGCGTCAATCATGCGCAAACCTTGTGAAAAGCTCTCAAAGTTAGGCTTTAAGGTAGTAAATGGCTTTTGCGTTAAGTCGTTGATACAGAATTTCGGAAGTCCGTCTTTTGTTGGGTTAGCGCAAATCATCATGTTGTAATTTGGGTATAATTTCGGGTTATTGGCATATTCCGAATTGTTGATTAATAGTCCTTTACTCGAAAAATAATTGCGAACATCGTACATTCCTGCGTTGATAACAATATTGTAATTGAACTTTTCGGCATAATCCGCTACACAAAGCATATTTCGGTCGTTTTGTGTCGCCGATTTGAATTCAAAATCTGCTACTTTCGGGTCGATTTTAAGAACACTTATTTTGGAATCATTAACAATTGATTTTTCGGGAGTTACACGCTCAATATACGATATTCCTTTGGTCAATTCAACCCATGTATTTTCAAATTTATTGTAAGACGAATTTCTAAAAGGCGAAACACGTGCCGTGTCAGTCGGAATGTTTAAACTATCCATTTGTTTTGCCAAATTTTCTTCCTCAACTTGTGAGCAAGCAACAAAAGTAAAGGGAATATAAAACGCTACTAACAAAAGGTATTTATTCATGATTTTTAGGATTTTCAGCAAAAATAACGGTTTTTTCCTTGATTTAGTACATGAAATAATGGAAATTAACGAAATTTTTATTGAATAATGAATTGTTAATTACGACCAACATAAATATACAAGCGGTTTCAATTCTTGCCGTAGAAGTTTTTATTATTTTTTGACGGACAAAAAGTAAAATTTAGTACATTTAACCTTCGAATTAGATTGAAACGTGTATGAAAACAAAATTATCCTTTCTAATCGTACTGTTGATTACCGTTACAGGTTTTTCACAGCCGATTGTACCACAACCCAAGCACGGTATTACGATTGGCATTGAGCGCAATTCGTACTTGTGGTATCTGCAAGATGGTTTAATAAATCAATACAAAATCAAAGTTGGTTACGAATACAACCGTCAACTTTCATTTTTACTCGAAAGTGGCTTGATGAATTTTGGAGGAGCATACCGAGTATACAAAGGTAAAAGTCCAAGAAATATGACAACCGTTCTTTTGGGTGGAAATTTTAATTACCGTATTTTGAAAAAGAAATATTGGTGTAGCCCGAAATTAATTATAAAAGGCGGTATGATGCCTTATTCAGACCTTGAAAAAGTGAATGTTTGGGGTGCTTATGACAGTAATAAATTATATAAATGGAATGGTTATCTTGATTGGCAAGGTGCTGTATCGTTTAGCGTTGATAATTTGAACATTGATTTGGGTTTTGGAGGTTATTATTTGAGTTATTCCAAATCAAGTATAGATTCCAACCCGAAAAATTTAGTTTATACGAATTACGGTTCTGTTTCCATGAGTTTTGGTTTCAACATTTACTACACCATCCCTATTCGCAAAAGGCAATTGGATAATTCATTACCTAAAATAGAAAAACTATGAAAACATTAAAACAAATAGCCGTAATTCTTTGTTTAACCGTAAGTTTATCTGCTTACAATCAGACAAATAACCAAACAAAAGTAAGTTTGTATGTTGAACTTTCTCAAAATATGACATCGCCTTTTATCAAGCATTTTTTAGAAACGAATTTTACAGTAGGTTCAAAAATAGACACTAAAAAAGGGGAATTAAGTTTCGGTGTAAAATACCAGCTGTATGGAAATGTAAACGTGCCAAATAAAAAACAAACGTTTTTATATTCGCCACCGACACCACCAACTTTTTGGTTTACAAGCCATTTGTTGGGCGTTGTAGCTGAATACCAAATGTTAAAAGAAAAACGATTTAACCCTTTTGTGCGCATGGCATTTTCAACGGAAATCGCTACGAATTATCACTATGAAATTTTAGATGAGAAGTTTGTACCGATTACGTCTGTTCTTGCTCAAACGATATATCATCCTGGAAAAACACCAACTAGCCCTACCTACCAATACGACGGCTATTATTATGTGTCAACACCGTTTTTGTTTGGTTTGTCTGTTGGCTTTAACTTTCGTATTGTCAAAGGGTTCAGCGCAAGAATATCCGTTGAAAACAACTATCGAGTTATCCAACGAAAATCATATTCTTGGACATTGTCCAAACAAAAAAACATCGACCAAACGAGTAAATTAAACGACCGCCCAATTGAAGTTGGGTTGTATGATAATGTTGCGTGCAATATTGGGTTGCGATACGATATACCGTTAAGAAAACGGAAATAATCTTTTTCACTATTAAAAAATTACAATGTCCCGCTTTATTTTAATTACCTTATCTCTTTTAGTTTTTAATATCTCTCAAGCGCAATTCAGGACGTTCAATCAAGCCGATTGGCAACCAAAATTAGACTCATTGCGAGCGGAATATGGTACGAACAAAACGGGCATGAGTGAAAAATACGAATTGCCGATTTTGATTGCGTTAAGCTATTATCCTGAATTGAAAAATACACATATCGAATTTCGTGAATCGAAAATTAAAACCTCGATGAATGCCCAACCAACTTTAGGTTCGATACTTTTCCGAAAGAAAGCTAATTGGCGTTTTGTGGTGCGTATCAACAATTTGCAAAAAGACAGTATGGTGCAAGTAGCAAAAGTTCCGTTTAATGCGTTGATAGGTGTTTTTGGTCACGAATTTTATCATTTTATGGATTACAAAACCAAAAAATCAGGTCATTTTCTCGGTTTCTTATTTAAATACACCACACAAAAAGGTAAAAAAGAAGTGGAATTTTACACCGATTTAGGTACAATCAAACGTGGTCTTGGCTGGCAATGCTATGATTTTGAGCATTATGTACAACACGAATCTAACGCCACAATGAAATATAAAAAGTGGAAAGCCAAAACGTATCTATCAGCCGAACAGATTTTGGAAGAGATGAAAAAATTAGATATTTATCGGTAACAAAAATTCTTTCCGTATTTTTCGTATTTTTGTATTTCAAATAGCTTTGATATGGAAACAATAACGATAAGAGTAAATCCGCAAACAGCGGCAGGAAAAGCAATAATGTCAATGCTTGATTTTTTTAGAAAAGAAGGTTCGGGCGTAGAGTTTGTTGATGATTTAACGACAAAAGACAAAGACTTTTTGAAACGTTTAAATCGTTCTGCAAAAGAAGCTAAAGAAATAACGCAAGGCAAGCGTAAGGGAAAATCTTTAAGCACGCTTTTAGATGAATTATAATTTTGAAACGACCAAAGATTTTGAAAAGGAACTAAAAGCCTTAGCCAAAAAGTACGTTTCTATAAAATCAGACATTAAAAAACTGCAATCCGACATTGAGATAAATCCCGAACAAGGAAGTAATTTAGGAGGTGGTTTTAGAAAAATACGCTTTTCGATTACTTCAAAAGGAAAGGGAAAAAGTGGCGGAGGCAGAGTTATTACCTACGAAACCATTGTAAACATAGCCGAAACTACGATTATTTTTGTTTCAATCTATGACAAATCTGAATACGAAAATATAGGTTTAGCGACAATCAAAAAGAATTTAGGAATATCTCAACCTTAACGCTCATTAATCGTATCAGTGTTGCCTTTTTTCATATTCTTTCCGTACCTTAGCACCCAAAATTAAAACTTATGACATTAATACAAAAAATAGAAAATGGCGTTTGCTTTTTGAAATTGAACCGCCCCGAAGTTTTCAATTCGTTTAATCAAGAAATGGCTTTTGCGCTCCAAAATGCATTGAAAGATGCCGCAAAAAACGACGAAGTAAGAGCGGTTGTTTTGAGTGGCGAGGGAAAAGCATTTTGCGCAGGTCAAGATTTGGCAGAAGCAGTTGACCCAAACGGCCCCGAATTGCAATCTATCGTAAAAGACCATTATAATCCGATTATTCAATTGATTTGCACGCTTGAAAAACCTGTTATTGCAGCGGTAAATGGCGTTGCGGCAGGTGCGGGCGCAAACATTGCCTTGGCGTGTGACATTACGTTTGCAACCAAATCAGCGGCGTTTATTCAGGCATTTTCTAAAATTGGATTAATTCCCGACTCGGCAGGAACGTTCTTTTTACCACGTATTGTTGGTTATCAAAAAGCCATGGCGTTGTTCATGACAGGCGACAAAGTTTCGGCAGAAGAGGCAGAACGTATGAATATGATTTACAAAGTGGTAGAAGACGGACAGTTAGATGAAATAGTGACGGATTTTGCTGTAAAATTAGCGCAAATGCCAACGAAAGGTTTAGGTTTAACGAAACGTGCCGTAAACCAAACGTGGACAAACAACTTAACGCAACAATTAGCCTTGGAAGAAGTATTGCAAACCGAAGCAGGAAATACGCATGATTTCAACGAGGGTGTGCAAGCATTTTTAGAGAAAAGAAAACCAGTTTTTAAAGGAAAATAATTTGTAGGACGTTACGACAGTACGATTTTAAGACATTACGACAAAAATCAACTATCTTAACATCATAAAGTCTTAATGTCATAACATCATAAAGTCAAAAAAAATGAAAAAGAGAAAAATAATATTCGTGTTGAGCCTTGTTTTAGTATTAGGTTCTTGTGGAAAAAAAGTACATACAGGGCAAGGAACAAACACTGTAATTTATGAACGCAGTCACTTGGTTGATGCGTATGAAATTCAAACCGCTCCGATGTTACAAAATGAAACGTTTGTTATTGGTGATGTGAATGTGTATCAAGATGCCTTGGGATTAGTAGCGTATAGTGCGCTTGGAGGTGCAACGAACGGTAAACCCGATTGGGTAAAAGATATTGTTATTCGTAATTTAAAATTATCCGAACACTTAAAAATCAGTCTATATAATGATGGCGCAAGTTTAGCGAATAATTTGGTCAACTGCCAGTTGTTTTTCACATATTACCCAATGGACAATAGCGGTGAAAAGAAAGTTGTATTAGCCAACTTCGTAGAGTACAATTCATCTAAAAATGAGGTTATTATGCAAACCACAGGCAATGATTTAACAACATTATTTAAAGAGCAAGTATTTGGTGGACAGTTGGAATTAGTGTTTAAGTTTGCACAAACACCACACAGTGTAGGAAAAATGAAATTACGTTATACGATAGCTTTTGATTTCGCTTATACATTTGCATCAAAAGAGGCTAAAAAGAAAGAATAAATATAAGACGTTACGACAGTACGATTTTAGGACATTACGACAAAAGTCATAATATCTTAACGTCATAAAGTCATAACGTCGTAAAATCATAATGTCAAAAAAATGAATAAAATAGGAGTAGTCGGCGCAGGAACAATGGGGCGAGGAATCGCACAAGTTGCTGCACAAAACGGACATGAAGTTGTCCTTGTGGACACAAACGAAACGGTTTTAAATGATGCAAAAAATTCATATACAGAGCTTTTTGCCAAAATGGTTTCCAAAGGAAAAATGACCGACGACGAGGCAAAAACAGTTTTAAATCGCATTCATTTTTCAACGGCAATTGCTGATTTTCAAGGCGCAGACTTAGTGATTGAGGCGATTATTGAAAATATTGACATCAAACATATTGTTTTCAAACAAATTGAAACAGCGGTTTCCAATGAATGTATTATTGCATCAAACACGTCTTCGCTGTCGATTGCATCAATTGCATCGTCATTGGCAAACCCAAGTCGCTGTTTGGGTATTCACTTTTTCAATCCCGCACCGTTAATGCCTTTGGTCGAGGTTATTCCTGCGGTACAAACGGCAAATGAAGTTTTGGAAACAGCAAAAGCAACCATTAGCGCATGGGGAAAAACGGTTTGCGTGGCGAAAGATACACCTGGATTTATCGTTAATCGTGTGGCACGACCATTTTACGGCGAAGCATTAAAACTCTACGAAGAAGGTGTTGCCGATTTCGCAACGATTGATTGGGCAATGACACATATTGGCGGTTTCAAAATGGGGCCTTTTACCTTAATGGATTATATTGGAAATGACGTAAATTATGCGGTAACAGAATCTGTTTTTGCAGCATTTTACTACGACCCACGTTTCCGACCGTCATTCACGCAAAAACGACACAGCGAGGCAGGTTTTTTCGGTAGAAAAACCAAACGAGGTTATTATAACTATGCCGAAGGCGTTGAATTACCTAAACCGATTGAAGACAAAATTTTAGGACAATATATTTTTGAACGCATTTTGGTCATGCTTATCAACGAAGCGATTGATGCTGTTTTCTTAAATGTTGCATCGGTGCAAGATGTTGATTTAGCGATGACGAAAGGTGTCAACTATCCAAAAGGTTTGCTAAAATGGGCAGACGAATATGGCTTGCCAAAGGTTTTACAACAATTGGAATATCTGCACAACGAGTTTGGCGATGATCGCTATCGACCAAATCCATTGTTGCGCAGAATGATTAAGGAAAAGAAGACATTTTATTGAAAAACGGCAATTTTAGATTTTAAAAATCGGTGAAGAGTGTGATTTAATCGCACTCTTTTTTTATTTCCATTCATTTTTTTTGAAAATTTATTCATTTTTCTTGGTTTTTATAATTTACTGAAAATCAATATATTATTTTTTATTAGTCGAATTTAATCAATTATAAACGAATAACATTCGATTTTAAACGGTTAAAAGTCGAATGATTTTTTGCAGTTGTCAGATGTTTGCACCGTCAAACAATTAAAAACGTAAAATTATGGCAACAATGAGAAACAAAGTAAATTTAATTGGTCGTCTAGGAGTGACACCAGAATTACACAACACAGCAAATGGGAACGCATACACAAGGTTTACGCTTGCGGTCAATCAACGTCAAAAAGACAAACAAGGAAATTGGACGGACGACACGCAATGGATGAGTTTGGTTGCGTGGGGAAAAGAAGCGGAACGTTTTGTAAAGCAAGTCCAAAAAGGAATGGAAGTCGCTGTGGAGGGCAAAATCCAAAATCGTCAGTACGAAGGAAAGGACGGAAACAAACGCTATGTCACGGACATACAAGTCGATTCGTTCTTTTTATTAAATGTTAAACAGAATACAAACGCTCAAAATTAATTAGTATGAATTACGTAAATCTAATCGGAAAAATCAGTTCAGACCTAAGAGTAATGGACTTGGATAACGGCAAAAAAATTGCTAATTTTTCACTCAAGACAGAAGAAAATGTTTTGGACAAAGACGGAAAATCGCACAAAAGAAGTCAGTGGCACCGTGTGAGTGCATGGGGGAAATGGGTTAGCATTTTGGAAGAATTCGGCGAAAAAGGAATAAATCTCGCTGTCGAGGGACGTTTAACTTCACGCTTTTACAGAGATGTGAAAGGTAATAACAGATTCGTTTCCGAAGTCGAAGTGAATGATTTAATTGTGCTTTAAAATCAAGAGTTTATGAATAATCAAGTAACACTAATCGGAAACATGGGCGAAAATCTCAATGTTCTCAACATGAACAACGGCGGAAAAGTGACACGTTTCAACATGGTAACAACGTCTAAAAAACGTGGAAAAGTCGATTTTCAATGGCATCAGTTGTTTTGCTTTGGCAACTTAGCGCAGTTTATCGCTGACTTTGGCGCAAAAGGCAAGAAAATAGCCGTAACGGGAATGTTAGTCCATCGTACCTATATTTCCAAAACAGGCGAAACCAAAAAAGTTTCTGAAATAGAAGTGCGACACGTTGTCGGATTGTAACCCTATTTATCGAAACACTTTACAACAAACGAAGACGATGTCCAAAAAGTGGCGAACTGCTGCGTTGTTTTGAACATCTTAAAACCAAAACGAGGGTATCTGATTTTCAGACACCCTCGTTTTTATGTTTTATCTCAAGTGAGATTATTTCAAGCTAAAACTATCTGTTCCAATCATCTGACCGTCACAGTAGATTTTCACTTTGTACGTTCCTTTTTCAAATTCTTTACCGTCGTTATTGTAGAAAATCGCTACGTCAATTGCTGTATTGGCATAATCAATTTCTTTTTTATCCGAATAAGGAATTGTTTCGTTATCCGTTGTGAATGTATTTGATGCACGACTTTGTAATACTTTTCCGCTTGGACTAATAACTTGCATATATACATATTTTCTACCTGCTTTTGTCAAGGTATTTTCGCCAATTGTAAACGCAGATTTAACCATTACGGTATTTTTCGCCTTGTTAGTAGCGTCCGTGGTGTTGTTTAATTTCATTTTTAATCCAGTTGTTGCAAAACTGTAAGCATTCAATTTAGAGCCTTTTTTCACTTGTTGACCTGCCTCGTCTGCTTTCGCTTTGTATTCATCACGCTCTGACGATGTTTGTGTCAGTTGTAAGGTTCTGTCTTCTAATTCAGAATGTAACTTTAAATTTAAGGTATTCAACGAGTCGATTTGTTTCACGTAACCTTTCATAATACCACGAAGCGTTTCGTTTTCCGTTCTCAATTTTTGAAGTTGAGACGCAGACAAACGCTTGTTATTATTTAATTCGTCCAACAATTCACGAATGCGCTCTTGTTGTTGGTTGATACTGTCCGCTTTGGACGCATCTTTTGCCTTTAATTTGTCATACGTTGCCAACATGTTTTTCAAATCGGCTTTTAAATCACTTGAAATTTCATCGGAATATCCCGCCAACATATTGGAATAATCCTGCATTTCTTTGGTTAAAGATTCATTGGCAGCGGCACAATCTTTCAGCGCACTTTTCTGTTTTACCCAAAGAAATCCCATGGTAGCGGCAACGAGTGCCAACAATACTAAAACAGCATACAATCCCGTGTTGCTCTTTTGTGTGTTTTGTTCAAAGTCAGACATAGTCTAAAAATTGAATAGTCCACAAATGTACATTATGATTTAATAACGTAATCAATTGTTGAAAATTATAATGAATAAAAGGTTGTTGAAAAGTGCTTTTTGACATTATCTACTTTGCTCCGAAAAATAAT
>DAOMPZ010000085.1:0-10496 GCA_035445045.1 Crocinitomicaceae bacterium
TGTGTTGCGATGATGTCATAAAGTTCTTTTTTCAACTTCATGATTTCTCTTGCAGTAATCTCAATATCAGATGCTTGACCTTGTGCGCCACCCAGTGGTTGGTGAATCATTACACGTGCGTGTTTTAATGCTGTTCGTTTTCCTTTTGCGCCTGCACACATCAAAACTGCTCCCATTGATGCCGCCATTCCTGTACAAATAGTTGCCACATCAGGACGGATATATTGCATGGTATCGTAAATTCCTAAACCTGCGTAAACTGAACCACCTGGTGAGTTTAAATAAATTTGAATATCTTTTTTTGCATCAACTGACTCTAAAAATAAAAGTTGAGCGTTGATAATATTCGCTACTTGATCATTAATTCCTGTTCCCAAGAAAATAATTCTGTCCATCATCAAACGTGAAAAAACGTCCATTTGTGTCATATTCAAAGAGCGTTCTTCGATGATGTAAGGAGTTAATGATGATTCGATATAATGCCCTAAGTGCATGCTGCTAATTCCCAAATGCTTGGTAGCAAATTTCTTAAATTCGTCTTCTCTAAACATACTTTATATTTTTAAAAGTGTAAATATACGGCACTTTGTTTAATCGGTGGGTGTGTTGATGAAAAAAAAATGTACTTTCTTTTTTTTACGAAAGGCTTACATCAATGACTTAACATAATATCAACAACTGTCGCCTTCCCAACCACAGAATTGTAAATAGGAATTTGAAGCACCTCATATTTTCCATGTCCAGATGTGGAATCGTCACCCAAAAACTCGCCTCGTGAGTAAACATAGAGCGTATTGTTTCTATAAACAGGTATTTTGGTCGATAAAAAATTACCAATATGCTTTTTCGCTTTTAAATCAAAAACATTAACATTTCCGAAAATATCTGTACCCCATTCCATTACAAAATATCGATCATTATGATTCATTTCGTAATGAGTAAAAATCCCATCGGATTCAAGAGGTGGCAAGTTATCTGGAGATAGGTGTTTAATGACTATCAATTCACCCTTGTCACTTATGATAAAAAGTTCTGCTACACGTTCAAGTTTATGTCCCTCGTAAGTTACCACTAAGAAGATTCGCCATAATAAGGAGTAGTTTCAACAAGACTTATCCTAGTTTCGTACAAGGGAGTTAGTGACTTCAATTTGTATTCCCCAAATTCTTCAAAAATAGCAAGATAGTACACAAGATTGTTGGTAATAACATAACCCCTATACTGAGCAGGTTTATCTATATTCCCTATTGTCCTTACGGTGTAAAATGGAGTGCCAAAATCTAACAATTCTCCTGAAAACAAATATTCAATCTTCATATCAGAAATTTCTTGTTGTTTTCCTTCTCTGAACAGATTTTTGAAATCAAGATATGTCATACTCCTATCTTCCACCCAACCACATTCCTCTTCAACTGCGCTTGTATCTACTTCTTGGGAAAGAACCTCTTTTTTAATACTGGTTATGTTATCCGAACATGAGGCGAAAAGAATAGCAATACCTACTATAACCATAGTAAGGACTTGATAGATTTTTTATCTTGTCTGTGTCATAATGGTTTGCATTTTGGCAATGTATGTTTCACAAATACAAATTTAAAACTTTATTTTTGATTTCGTAAATTTTATTTTAGCAACAAATCCAAAAAATTAATATTTCTTTTCGTCAATTTCAATCCAAGAATTTTTCTATCTTTACCTCTCGCAAAAATTCAACATGATACCGATAAAACTCACAATCGAGGGCTTGTATTCCTATCAACAACGGCAAGAAATTGACTTTTCGGAGCTGACTAACATCGGACTTTTTGGGATTTTTGGTGCAACAGGTTCAGGCAAATCGACGATTTTGGAGGCGATAACTTTTGCTTTGTATGGGCAAACGGAGCGATTGTTGGAAAAAGGCGATGACCGCAATTATAATATGCTCAATTTAAGATCAAACCGAATGTATATTGCATTTGATTTTTACAATTTCGAGCAAAAAAAGTACCGTGCAATTAGAGAGTTTAAACGTAATCCGAAAAAATACGATTCGGTAACAATTCCGCCCAATCATGTTACATTTTATCTTATTGACGGCGAGCAAATTACACCGCAAGAAAATGCAAATGCAGAACAAATTTTAGGTTTGTCGTATCAAAATTTCAAACGCACGATTATCATTCCGCAAGGGCAATTTAAAGAATTTTTGGAATTAAAACCAACCGACAGAACGAAAATGTTGAAAGAAATTTTCAATTTACATCGTTTTGATTTATCGGAAAATGTGGCGAAATTAAACGTTGCGAACAAATCCCAATTAGACATTTTAGACGGTCAATTAATGGGTTTTGAAACGGTTTCGGAGGAAGAAATCACACATTTGACAACGCAATTTCAGCAGGAAAAAACAGCTTTAAATCAACTGCAAACAGAAAATAAAACAATTGACGAAAATTACCAACGCTTAAAATCCTTAAAATCTGATTTTGAATTGTTGCAAGCAAAAAAAATCAACTTTGCAACCTTGCAGGAACAAGTTTCTGAAATCGAAAGTTTAGAACAAAAACGCAATCAGTTTGTTCGTGTAAAAACAGTATTTGAAAATCTTTTAAATGAACACACCAAAAAGACTAAAAATTTAGCGGAAAATAAAACAGAACTTGAAAAAGCAACGCAAAATTTAACCGAAATAACAAAATCTAAAGCAACAACGGAACAGCAACTTTTGGCGTTAAAACCTAAATTCGATGCGCTTTCCAACAGCCGACTTGCGGAAATGGATTTGCAGGCAATCATTCAAACGCAAAATTTTCAAACCGAAATCGTCCATCTTTCCGAGCGTATTGCCAAAGGAAAACAAATCGTTGACACGTTTCAAGCCGAAATTACGCAGTTACAAACAGATTTAAAAGCCAAAGAAACGATTTTACCAAGCCTAAAAAAACAGCAGGTTGATGCGCAACTTTTATTTGAAGTAAATTATTGGTATTTGCGCAATGATGAGTTGAAAAAAGAATATGAAAAGCAAGTGTTGAAAATTACGGAAACGAAAACTAAAATTCAGTCAACGGATTTAAAATTAGAAAATTATACACAAGCTATTACACACGTTACGGAACAAAAATCTGCGCTCGACTTACGTGTGAACGCTTTACAGGTTCAACAACAATTAGCACATTATACGCATGAATTGCAAGACGGTTTGCCGTGTCCACTTTGTGGCTCGGCAGAACACCCGAATGTTGTTCATTTAACTGATGTTTCCGATGAAATTGACACATTAAAACGGCAACTCAACGTGTTGGAAAGTGATAAAATTATTTTGCAAACACTTGAAAACGAAACGCAACTTTTAGCCGAAATTCAAGCGAAAATAACAGCGCATCAACAAGCATTTATTTGGAAAGATTTTGACCCAAACGACCGTACCATTTTAGAAAAAGTCAAACGGGAAACGGCAGAAATTGTTAAGCAAATCGAAGAAATTGATACGCAACTTGTTGCTTTACGAAATCAACTCGAACGCAAACAATTGGAATTTGTCAATGCACAACAATTATTAGAAAAAATTAAGTTAGAAGAACATACGAAAACCGTTCAAATTCAATCGAATATCGAAAATTTGAAACAACTGAACTTTGCCGATTACAGCAGTTTTTCGGTTGTTGATTTACAGCAAAAATTAACGCTTTTAAAAGCCGAAAACGACAAAATAAATCAAGATTTTCAAACAGTAACAAACCTTTTCAATAGTTTGAATATTCAATTTTCGGCAGAGCAAAAATCACAACAAATTTTAGCCAAAAACGAAGAAACGTTACAACTTGAAATTAAAGATTTAGACCATCAACTTTCGGAGCGTTTGGCAACTGAAAAAATTAATTCGGTCGAAAATGTTCAAGTAATTCTTGCACAAAATATTGATATTGAAAACGTTGATAAAAAAATACAGCAATTCAAAATTGACTTTGAAACGCTAAAAAACAGCATCGTAGAATTAGAACAAAAATTTACACACGTTTCGTTTAATCAACAGCAATTTGAAACGGTCGAAATAGCGTGGAAAGAAAGTAGCGCAACGCTCAAAGAAAAAAATGATTTTGTCGTGAAGTTAACGGCTGAATTAGAGCGAATGAAGCAACAATTTGAGGCTAAAAAACAGCTTTTAATTGAAAAAGAAAAATTAGACAAACGTGCTTCCAATCTGCGTTTGTTGACCAATTTATTCAGCGGTCAAGGGTTTGTGCAATACGTTTCGTCCATTTATTTAAACCAATTATGCGCCGTTGCCAATGAGCGTTTTTTGCGCTTGACTCGCAACCAATTACGCTTACAACTGAACGAAAAAAATAATTTTGAAGTGATTGATTACCTCAATGACGGCAACGCTCGCAATGTCAAGACTTTATCGGGCGGTCAACTGTTTCAAGTTTCCTTATCGTTGGCATTGGCACTTGCCGAAAGTGTACAATCGAACGTGAAAGCCGAACGCAATTTTTTCTTCATCGACGAAGGTTTCGGCACGCAAGACAACGAATCTATTTCGCTGATTTTTGAAACGCTTTTGCACCTCAACCGTGAAAACAAAATTGTCGGTATCATTTCCCACGTTGACGAACTCAAAGAACGCATTCCAATTTCGTTAGTCGTTGAAAATGACAAGGAATTAGGAAGTTTGATTAAAGTTAATGGATAATCTATTTTAAAAACTACTCAAAAATACAAAGTTTTTTAAATTAAGCTCATTTGTGTTTTAAAAACTGAATTAAAATATAAAGTTTTTAAAGTTTATTTGATTTTATTTTAAAAACCACATGATTATTTAAAGTTTTTAAAGTACATTTGTGTTTAAAAACTATCAAAATGCAATTTATAGAACGAAATAATTACCTTGAACGGTTAATTTCACTTCGAGAAACAGAAGTGATAAAAGTAGTTACAGGCATACGTAGGTGTGGAAAATCAACACTTTTTCGCTTATATATTGATTATTTGAAAAAAAAAGGTGTGAGCGAAGATGCTATACTTTGGTATAATTTTGAAGATTTTGCTTTGCAGTCGTATATTGATAATCCACAAAAACTACACGATGAAATCACGGAAATTGCCAAAACAGGAAAAATGCTATATGTATTTCTTGATGAAGTTCAGAATTTGAAAAACTTTGAACGCATTGTAGATTCTTTAAATCTTCGCTCCAACATAGACCTTTATATTACAGGTTCAAATTCATTTTTATTGTCAGGAGAATTGGCAACTTTACTTACAGGCAGATATGTTGAAACACACGTTTTACCCTTTTCTTTTAAGGAATATGTCGAAATGCACAAAGACCGTTCACGCTTAGATTTGTTTAATGACTATTTGCAGAACGGAGGTTTTCCAGGCGCAATAGCAATACCCGAATTGGTTAGAGCGGATTATGTTCGTGGCATTTATAACAGCATCATGCAAAAAGACATCATGACCCGAAATGCTTGGCGAAAAACAGACCATTTTGACAGAATTGTACGCTTTATGTTTGATTCAATCGGTTCGCCAATGTCGGCACATAATATTTCAAAAGTATTCAAAAATCTCAATTTTTCGATTTCTGCACCTACGGTAGAAAATTATCTTGATGCAGTTTGTGATGCGTATTTGTTTTACAAAGTACAACGATATAACATCAAAGGAAAAGTAATTTTGAGTACACAAGAAAAGTTTTACGCTGCTGATTTGGGATTGAAAAATATTGTTCTTGGACAAACTTCGCAAAACGATACTGGTCACGCATTGGAAAATCTTGTTTATTTGGAATTGCTTCGTCGTGGAAATCAAATTAATATCGGCAAAGCAGATGATACAGAAATTGACTTTGTTATCCAAACTCCACAAGGCGAACGAGAATATATACAAGTTGCGTGGACAGCTAAAGAGCAAAGCACTTTTGAGCGAGAGATTCGACCATTTGAAAAAATCAAAGATTACAACAAACGTATTTTACTCACAACAGATGTTGAGCCTATCACATCTTATAAAGGCATTCAAAAAATAAACGTTATTGACTGGCTGTTAGCAGATTAACCTCATCATTTTAGCTGAAAAGATTTTATCAAAAAGTAAAAGACAGGTATAAAAATCAATCCTAATGTTGCGGGCAAAAGCCAACTCCCAATGTCGTTTATTTGACCATTCGCCACTCGAACAGACTGCAAAGTAATTACGCCAAAAACAACTACAATAATTAGTTTGATATAGCGGAGCAAGCGTGTTGCGTTAGTGTATTGTTTCAGTGCGTTTTCCTCTGTTATCTCCGTTGGATAATTAAAAATGTGCGGAAATTTACCAAGAATGGTCATTCCGATAAAAATCACAGTTGCCACAAGAAGTAATTCAAAAACAGACTCTTTGTCATCAAAACCATCAGCTTTACCTGCGTAATCAAAATGCGTTGGAATGGTGTCGGGTAAATTTGCATAATTGACGAGAACAAAAGCCCAAAATGCCACTAACGAAACCCAGCCGAAAACCTCAGCTAAGATATCCGTTTTTGTTTGTTTTAATTTTATTTTGGGTCTGTTATTCATATTATTAATAGCCTAACGATTGTAATTTTTCGGCTTGTTTGGAAAGTGTTTCTTTGTATTCTTTTTTGAGTGTGTCAATAATTTCTTTCGCTGTTTGCACTTCGTGAATTGCTGTTACGCCGTGTCCTGCTGACCAAACGTCTTTCCATGCTTTGGCATGTTTATCGTTAAGTTTTGAAAAATCTTCTTCGCCTTTTTGGGTCAACTCCACTCCTGCTCTTTCGATGCTTTTCTTTAAGAAATTCGCATTCACTCCCGAAACGGCATCGGTGTAAATAATGTCATCAACACCTGAAGTTATGAGCATTTCTCGATATTCGTTGTTTGCCAAACTTTCTTTTGCTGCGATAAAATGTGTTCCCATGTATGCAAAATCAGCGTCCAAACACGTCGCTGCTGCAATATCTTTGCCTGAATGGAGCGAACCTGCTAACACTAACGAACCTTTGAAAAATGAACGTATTTCCGTCAACAATGCAAATGGATTTGCCAATCCCGCATGACCGCCAGCACCTGCGGAAACGCAGATAATGCCGTCCACACCTGCCTCTGCGGCTTTTTCAGCATGACGTTTTTTAACAACATCGTGGAAAACCAAACCTCCGTAACCATGCACTGCATCAACGATGTCTTTGATTGCGCCAAGTGACGTTATCACAAGCGGAACATTGTATTTAGCGCATAATTGCAAATCGGGAATAACACGTGGATTGGTTTTGTTGACAATAATATTGACACCAAACGGTGCAGGTTTTACACCTGTTTCACGTTCAAATTTTTCCAATTCCGTCGTGATTTCGATAAGCATTTGCTCAAAATCTTCTGCTGTGCGCCCATTCAGCGAGGGAAAAGTTCCCAAAACTCCGTTTTTACAACATTCGATTACTAATTTCGTTCCCGACACCAAAAACATTGGCGCAACAATTACAGGAAGCGATAACCGTGATTTTAATTCTTGTATATTCATTTTTGTTTTTTATCTTTTACACTCGAAACTTTTGTGATTTATTAGTTTTTTTTCTTTTGTACTCTAAAAAAAATCACTCCAAAAAGAAAACTATCGTACTCACTACTCTTGCTTTTTGAATATAGGGTTCTTGTGGACTTTCGCTTGGTTCTTCTTCATCGTAATAATAACGACCTGCGATTGTGATTTGTCCTTGTGAGGCGGTTTTGATTTTACCTAATGTTGCTTTTGAGTCTTTCGCGAATTGCTCGCCTGCGATACGTGCATTTTGGGTACTTTCAGCGATTAGTTGTGGCTTAATTGCATTTAATTCGGGGAATGAATAATTCGTATTTAAGCTAGCTGTCAAATCTTTACTAACTAAATCCAACTCGATTTGCGACCGTTTGTCTTCGGTTGTTTTAACGTCTTTCGACTGAACGGACAAGCTTTGATAAATAGTATATCGGTCGATTTTTACCAATACTTCTTCGCCGTCACGCCAACGTGTTTCGTAATAACGCTCACGGTCTGTTACACTGATATTGTTAATTTTAATGTCATTTTGACTATATCCTATCGTTTTTAAATATGCTACTATCGCTTTTTTCTTATTTTCAGTTTGCTTAATAACATCTTTCAAATCGTCGCCTGAAAACGAAAAACTCATCGAAATTGTAGCCGAAGTTGCCGTCATATTCATTTCCGCCAAACCTTTTACCGTTACAACACGATCTTTGTCGCTGAACGTTTTTAGTCCTTTAAAGATAAAAAAGCCCAACAAAATTAGTCCCAACAAAAGCGATAGACTAAAAACTAATGATTTTGAAATTTGATTTTTTTCCATAATTTTAGAATGTTAAATGATTAATTAGTTCAAAGATACTATTTTTTCAAATACCAAAGTACATAAATTACTTTGTAATTAAAAATTCATTACCTTTGAAATCACTAAAATCTTAAACCATGAATTTTCAGATAAAATCCTTTGACGAATACAAAAAAACCTATCAATACAGCGTTGAAAACCCACAAGCATTTTGGAATGAAATAGCAACACATTTTCAGTGGAAAAAACCGTGGAATTCCGTGTTAGAGTGGGATACGCAAGCAGCGGATATTAAGTGGTTTGACGGCGCACAACTCAATATTACCGAAAATTGTTTAGACAGACACATTCATGATAAAGCCGACCAACCTGCACTCATTTGGGAACCCAACAATCCAACGGAAGAAACACGAATTTTCACTTACAAACAACTACTTGAAAAAGTTGAAGAATTTGCCAACGTTCTAAAAAACAACAACATAAAAAAGGGCGACCGTGTTTGTATTTATTTGCCCATGATTCCCGAATTAGCGATTGCGATGCTTGCTTGCGCACGTATTGGAGCAATACATTCTGTAATTTTTGGTGGTTTTTCAGCAAAAGCCATCACAGACCGAGTAAACGACGCACAATGTAAAATAATCATCACGTCTGACGGTGGTTTTCGTGGAAACAAAACAATTCCGTTAAAAAGTATCGTTGACGAGGCTTTACACGACGTTCATTCAGTCGAAAAAGTGATTGTTTGTAAGCGAACGAACGAAACAGTCGCAATGCAAAACGGCAGAGATAGTTGGTGGGAAGATGAAACGCAAAAAGTTACCAAACAATGTACGCCCGAAATCGTGGAGGCAGAAGACCCTTTGTTTATTTTATACACTTCGGGTTCGACAGGAAAACCCAAAGGCGTGGTGCATACAACAGGCGGATACATGGTTTACACAGGTTATACGTTTGCTAATGTTTTTCAATATCAACCCCAAGAAGTATTTTTCTGCACAGCCGACATTGGTTGGATAACAGGACATTCTTATATTGTTTATGGGGCTTTGTCGCAAGGAGCAACTTCCTTGATGTTCGAGGGCGTTCCGACTTATCCCGATGCAGGTAGATTTTGGGATATTGTCGCTAAATACAAAGTCAATATTTTATACACCGCACCCACGGCAATACGTTCATTAATGGCACATGGCGATGCGTTTTTAGAAGGAAAAGATTTAAGTTCGTTACGTGTATTGGGTTCAGTAGGCGAGCCAATAAATGCCGAAGCATGGCATTGGTATAATGAAAAAATAGGTGGTGGAAAATTGCCTATTGTCGATACATGGTGGCAAACCGAAACAGGTGGTGCTTTGATGACACCACTTCCAGGAATTACGCCTACAAAACCAGGCTATGCGATGTTTCCATTACCAGGTGTTCAGCTTGCTTTGATGAACGAAGACGGCAAAGAATTGACAGAAAACAATGTTAGCGGAAATTTATGCATCAAATTCCCGTTCCCAAGTATTTTGCGCACCACGTATGGCGACCACGAACGTTTTAAAACGACTTATTTTTCAGCCTACCCGAATATGTATTTTACAGGCGATGGCTGTTTGCGTGACAGTGACGGACATTACCGCATCACGGGGCGTGTCGATGATGTTTTGAATGTATCGGGTCACCGTATTGGAACAGCCGAATTGGAAAATGCGATTAACGCAAACAATCACGTAATCGAATCTGCGGTTGTGGGTTATCCGCACGATATAAAAGGGCAAGGAATTTATGCCTATATAAAATTAACAACGGAAAATGTAAACGAAGACGAGATACAAAAATCAATCTTAGCGACCATTACCAATTCGATTGGATCGATTGCCAAACCCGACATTATTCAGTTTGTTCACGATTTACCCAAAACACGTTCTGGAAAAATCATGCGCCGTATTTTGCGCAAAATTGCCGAAAAAGAATTCGATGCTATTGGTGACGTAACAACTTTGTTAGACCCAAGCGTTGTAACGGGTATTATTGAAAAAGCTAAATTTAGACCGTAAGACGTTAGGACATTACGACGTTACGACTGTAAGATATTATGACGTTTTAGTGTGGTAGAGCTGATGATTTTAACAGGTCAAACGCATTAAAATGTTTTTTAAATTCTCTTTGTTCTTTTTTCCGCAAA
>DAOMPZ010000086.1:0-10494 GCA_035445045.1 Crocinitomicaceae bacterium
TAAAGAGCAGATTTTTAAGCCTAAGTTTTCCTTTTCGCCAAGTCCGTACGCCAAATACAGACCAAATACGTTGGGTTCTAATGTTGCTGAACAACTTTTAAAAGATTACAACGGTCAAACATATTGGCTTAGTTTTTCGCCCTTTGCTTTTTCCAAAGCCGAAAACGCTCCCAAGTGGCTGTGTCTTTCTTTGGGCTATAGTATTCGTGGAAAACTTCACGGCTACGACAATACGTATTACGTTGGAAATAAATTATTTACAGCGCAACGAGAATTTATTTTTTCATTCGATATTGACGTTTCTAAATTACCTATTAAAAAACGATGGGCTCGTGTTTTGTTAAGCCCATTCAACATGATAAAAATTCCATTTCCTGCACTTATCTTCACGAAAGACGATGTACAAGGGAGTTGGCTTTATTTTTAATTTGAGATTTAGTCATAAAAAAAGGCTGTTTCAATATTTTGAAACAGCCTTTTTGTTTTAGTTTTTTAGTTGATTAAATTAATCCACTCGTAACGTTTTCATTTCGACCAACTGACCGTTTTGGAACAGCTTTACGACGTAAAAACCTGCCTTTAGAACATTGTTCGGAATGTTTAAAATTGTTTGATTAGCCGAGAAATTTTGGTTTACCCATTGCTTGCCGTACAGCGACAAATCGTAGATTTCAACCGAATAAGCCGTGACATCTTCGTTTGAAACATTTTGAAGTGCGATTGTTGTACTTGCGACTGTTGTTTTCGGATTTGGATAAATGGAAAGGTAATTGATTGTTTCCATTTGATTTTCGGTTTCTTGTATTTGTGTCAATGACGGTTCTGCTTTCTCAATAATCGGAATTTCAAACCCTTCTGTTATTGGAGCAAGGAAATGTCTTAAAACACCAATTTCCGCAAATTGTTCTTCGGACAGTTTTGCCATAGGTAATTTTGTAGTCGGAAGTGTGATATTTTCAGAAATTAAGATTTTTTCAACCAATTCATCGGTGTTTTTAAGTGTTGTATCTGCAATTATAGCACGAATTTTTTCATAAACCCAATATGAACGATTTGATTTCAAAAATCCGATTTCATTGTTTAAAAGTACATCCAGCGAAACATCTTTTTGTGCATCTTTCGCACTTACATCATTGTTCAATTCCTCTGTATTTACATGACTAAGAAGTGTTTCCTTTTCAGTAATTAATGCGTCTAACGAATCCATTTTAGCGGTCATTTGTTGTAGTTCAAAAACACCACCCGAACTTAAATTAGATGGACACGAATTTCCATTGAAAGCAACAGGGAAGAAAATATTAAAATTCATGTAAGGCGAAACTTTACTTGTTGTATAGTTGATAGGTTTTGTTATATAATCCGAATGATGAATATACTGAAATTGTTGCGCTGTACTATTCACTTTAATATCATTTTCCGTATTGTTGGTTGAATGACTGAATTTATTGCCTGCAGGTGCTTTGGTTGCTTGAACAGGGTCAACAGAAGGACTAAACAAATAACCTTGTTGATAATCAATTCTTCCTGATGTAACCAATAAGTCAGCTGTTTGCATATTTCCTGTAAATGTGTTACATTTCCATTTCAAGCCGTGTAGTGATGAATTCCAACCTCCTGACGGAAGAACAGGAGCATTGATTTCTTGTGATTGACCGCCAACATTTAGATTAGAAAATGTATTTCTGTAAATGACATTATCGACTTCACCCGAATTGCTAACAATGATACCGACAGAATTACCAACTCCCGAAACATTTGGGTCATTGTATTCTTTAAACGTATTTTCTTCAACTTGATAACCTGTGCTGTTTTGTAACAAAAGCCCGTAGGTTGAAATGGTTGGATTAGGTGCTTTGGATCGAAGTACTTCAAAATCATTGCGTATGACGGTTGAAAAATTCTGCCCGTACAAACGTATTCCATAAATATTGTTGACATACTTATTTCTATCCGAGCGGATTGTACGTGTTGCATCAGTTGATGTAGCGTAAATACCGCAATACAAATTTTGAAATACATTTGGATCATAACCACTACATGGATAAAATATGCTTGTACAACGAGCATCAACATAAAGTTTGGAGTTAGCACTGTAAATTCCGTACCCTCGTTTATCATAATTAAATGCTGTCGGAGCAGTATTTTTAAAATCATTTCCATAGAATTTAACGCCTGTCACGTTTTGTAAATAGACGTGATATTGTGGTATCTTTGTAGGGTCTTTTAATGTGTTTGTGGTCACGAAAGTACAGTTGCTAAAATAGCTTACATTATCAATATTTCCCGGGGCAGCATAATCCCAAAAACGAACATCATTCATATTATTTCTGAAAGTAGAGTTGTCTGCATAAATAACACCTCCTGTGTAATCCAAATCAGGAATATAAGCGGGCATTCCCCAAAATGTTCCAAAGTTTAATTTTGCTAAATCTACTCCAAACTGTGCGTGTTCTATAATAGCGTTATTTTTAAGGGTTAATGTACCTTGTTTAACAGGAATGTACTGACTTGCTGCCGTCTGTATAGTATTGTTATATCCATAAACTTGAACACCGAGCCACATAAGAGTAGGTGCACAACGGTCGTCCACAGTAAAGGTTGTACCGTCCAATGTTAATTTTCCTCCACCTGAAAAAAGACCTCCAATTCCACCAACAGAACGGGCGACAATAACTTTCGCATCGGGAGCGAATTTGAATACCATATTTTTGATTGTAATGTTTTTATCTGCAGGAATAATCAGCGCATCTTTGATGTAAACCACGCCATTTGTACTTCCAAATGGATTATTACCTGCTCCTGGTTGCCATGTAGCATTTGTGGTTGCCGTAAACGCTTCTGCACTATACCATTGGTTAGTAAGACAACATTGTGTATTAGCGAAAAAATGTGCATTATAGTCCATACCGTCAATTTGGTCGGGGAGAATATAGGTTTTTAAAATATCTGTACTGTTTGAAGGAACTGTACCTGCTCTGTTATTCGGAGTGTACGTAACAGGTATTGCATTATTATTCCAATTACTCATGTTTGGATTATTTGGATTGGAAAGCGTTGCCATTCTGTTGTGAGTAATGTAGTATAGTTTTCCGTCTGTACCAAGTTCAATTTGAGAATTTTTAAAATCACTGTTGGTAAACATCGCTTGAAATCCTGCGCTCGAATTTGAAAAATCATAGTACTCTAAGCTGTTGGGATATAATGCAGTTGTTTCATGTGTGACATACAGAATGTTACCGTTTGGCGAAAATTCTAGTCCGTGAACATACGGAACTTTATATTGATCTAATGACGAAGTATTGGAAGCAAATGTAAGCTCTGTAGAAGGAATAACATTACCATTCAAATCTAAATCAGCACAGTAAAGAATTGTTTGATTAACTGTACCTGAACTGTTTTCATGTCTGAAAACAGTTGCTATACGGTAATTACCATTTGAAAGTTCTATGAGTTCCATCTCAGCACGAACATCTTGATTATTACCAATGGCATTCCCAGAAGAATAGGGAAATGCATAAGAATTTTCATAATGAAAGCCACTCGCATCGATTCTGTATCTAAATAGCGAAAACCCATTATTGATAAACACCAATCTACTGTTATTATTTCTCAATTTTGTTGTTGCTGTTGAAATTCCGCCCATTTTATCGGAAAGCTTTACGTACCCTGGCGAAATATCCTTAATGTTAAAAGCTGTATAATAATCATCAACTAATGGAATAAGTTTTCCTTTTCTTGATGTGTAAAAATCGTTAAATTGGGACATATCTAAAATCGAATAAAAAGGATAATGATTGGCATAACTCGATAACGATTGATAGCCTTGACCAATAATATAATATCTACTGCAATTACTTGGGTCGGGAGCGATTATGATTTCAGCATTCCCATAAACAGTATAATTCATACCTGAACCTTTTCCTGTTAACCTACCTAACTCATAACCATCTTTATCATACACAACTCCGTCTGCTACAAAAAACAAAATGTTGCCCTGTGCATCTAATTGCATATTGTGAACACTGCTAGTTGCTTGACCTTGATAGCCGTCACCTGGCGGAGTGGTCGGGAGGGAGGTGTTCCAACCTCCTGGTATATTGAAATTTTTAGGCGCTAAAATCCATGCTGGATTTTGTGCTAATGCACTGTTGTTTGCAACGCTGTTGAAACAAACTACTAAGGTTGCTAATAGACTTTTCGTTAGCAACGTTTTTACGTGATTATAAAACGATTTCATACTACTTGTTTTTTATTTTTATAAAACTACTTTCTTAAAAACACTTTGTCGCAAGCGATACAGCGTGTTGAGTGGCTGTACTCGACAAGCACTCAACAAGTTAATTTCATTTTTAACAAAATCTTTCCTTTAAAATCACGTTCTTTGCAGCGTTTAATAAAATCTCCAAATTTTTTAAACTGAAAGGAGGTGTTTGTGAAAGATTATTTTACTTCATCTCCTTTTTTATTTTAGTGTTACTCATACTTCTATTTTTTATCTTACTAAATGGAAAAAACCATTTATTTCTTTTATATTATCTTCAAAATCAATCATTTCTATTTTGTAAAAATAAACGCCCTCCGTGGCTTTTATTCCATCATTTGTTTTACCGTCCCATAAATCAATTATTTCGCTACTTTGTGAAAGTGTTTTATCAAATTGTGTTAATGGCTCACCCCAACGATTAAGGATTGCACCTTTTAGCTGTTTACATCCCTCTACTTTTATAGTAAAAATATCATTTACATTGTCATCATTTGGTGTGAACACATTGGGTATTTGAACAATCAAGCTATCATAAACCATAATTTGTAATTTAAACGTGTCTGTACAAGAAATATCATTATTCCAAGCAATAAGCGTAATAGTGTAAACTCCCGAACTATCGAAAGTATAATGCTCATTTTCATTATTCGATAATAAAACACCATTCATTAACCATTGATAATTTACTGCGTTTTCAGATTGATTGTTAAAATCAACAGCCAAAGGCTTTGCTCCTGTTTGAGGTGTTGCTGTAAAATAAGCATGAACATTATTTTTTATAGGAATGTTTATCATTGTATCTACTTTACAACCATTTGTGTCTTTTACAATTAAGGTGTAATTTCCTCCACCTAAATTAGAAAACACCTTGTTAGTTTGAAACGTATCACTAAGAGAATACTCCAAAGGATTATTTCCTATTGTATTTACAACTAAATTCCCTGTTGATGTTCCGCAAACAGTTTCTTGGATATTTAAGTTTTTAATTTGGGGTCTTTCATTAACTTTGACAAGTACTTTTTCTGTTTTAGAACAACCCAATGTATTTTCAATACGCACTTGATACAATGTTGTTTTTTTGGGATTTGCCATAGGGTTAGATATAGTTGTATCACTTAGTCCTATAGTAGGATACCAACTATATTTTACACCACCACTTGTAATTAATTCTATTTGTTCGTCTTGGCAAATTGCCGTATCTTTGATAATAGAAGTTGTAAATGTATCGCAGGGCGTAGAATAGGCGTTTATGAATAGGAAATAAGGATTAAAAGACGTATAAACATTATGCCCTTGATATTCAAGATGCAGTTGATAAGAATTGCCATTAAATAAATAAGGTGAAATATCCGCTAAAGCGTCTGTTTCACCCATTATTGCGTTAGGTGTATCATCATCTAAGCCATATAACTGATTGTTCTGATAATAGAAATGACCTTTTGTTCCTCCACAAGTTGCATTGGCATTGACCCAATCAGAACCTCCTATTAATCCAATATAATTACTATTAAGATAAACTTTTGTTCCGTCATAGATACTATCACAAGACCTATCTGACATTAAAGAAAGTCCTATCGGATAATTCAAATCAATAGTATTCATGTTTTTCATACTGTAAATTTCATGTCCATTATAATCTAAATCATTTATCCATAATGAGGTTGCCGTTTTTGTGAGATTTGGATTATCATATTCTACGTAAACATAAACAGCCCACCAACCTTCATTTAATCCAATATTATGTTGTTCGGGAATTGTGATAGTATAATCAGTTGTAATATTTTGACTAAATTCATCTGTAACATTGTTATAATACAGTTTGATAATATTAAAATCTGGATTAGGAAATTCCGAAATCATCACAACATTGGTGGTGTCAATAAAATAATTTTTACCGTTAATTGTATAAGGAACGTATTTAGGTGCTTGAACAGTATAAGCAAATAAGTAGGCGTTTCTAATCGTGCTATTGGGCTCAATATGTAGTTTTAAATCAAAAGTACCTGTTCCCATACCTCCCGAAACGCCCCCTGCTGTAACACCACCGTAAAAAATATCTTGGTGAAAAAGTTTTTGAGTATAGCTGTCGCTACAACATAATTGTAGTGTTATTAGAAATATAATATGTACTATTCGTTTGCTCATTTTTGCTCATTTTTTGTTTCTGTCGTAATAACGTTTAAAATACTTAAAAGGTTGGTAAAAAAATACAATGCCTATTTTATTTAATGCTGATACAAAGTAATGAATTAATTAGATTTAAAATAATGATTTTAATTTGGTTTTTTTATGATTTATGTCAGTATTTCTATATGATTTCTTTATACATTAAAAGCCTCATTATTGGTAAGTAAAAAGGAACAACCGACGGTAAAACAACAGATGCGTGAGGTTGTTGAACAGGGTTTTGTGGTGGTTGTTGGAAAAAGATAAAGACAGTCAAACATTGGAATTTTTAATAAATTTCATAACTTAGCATTTTAAATAAACGTTTTGCGGTATCTCACATTGTGCGTATTTGTTTTGATTTCAACCTTACTTTACAGTCAAGGGAGTAAAAAAAGTGCGTTTTGGACAAGCTATCAAAACTATCAAGAACGACTTTACAAAGACGTTTCGGGAACAAAAGCCGAAATTGAAAAGCGGATTTTACAAACCGCAAGCAACAACGATTCAGCTATTTTAATCAACGATTTAATTCTTTTTGACTTGTACGATATGTATAACGATATTAGTAAAATCAAAGAATTAGGCTTAAAACTGAAAGCGCAAGAAATTTTGTTTGACGACGAAACAATGAAAACGCTCATTTTTACACGTTACCTTAAAGCTCTGTTTTACAGCCGTGACGACTATGCGTTTGAAAAAGAATTGCACGCCAAAATTCCCAAACTTAAATTCAAAAAAGATTATGCCAATTTAGCGTCGGTTTACACATTGCTGGCACGCCAAAAATTAAACCTAAACCAAGTAGATTCGTCGGCGTATTACATGAATTTAGCCATTTCAAACGCTCGCAAACAAACAAATAAAAAGAAACTCATTGACATCGTTATTGAGCAAGCTAAAATTTTTAATAAAATAAAAAATGAGGAAGATGCCTTGTCAAAAGCGTATCTCGCTCTGCAAATGTCCTTGGAAAGCAACTATCATTACGGCGTGTTCAATACGAGTTTGTTATTAGCCATTATCAACGCTAAACACGCTAATTATGATGAGATGAGCAACAGTCTTAACGCTGCGAAAAAAGCAGGAGAAAAGATAAGTTATAAACGAGGTGTACAATATGTTAAACTGTTTGAATTTCAATATAAAGACAAAATTTCAGAACAAGACAAACAGCGTTTCGAACAATTAAAAAACAACCATGAAGGAGATGCCGAACTCATGGGTATTTTATCTGAAATTGAAGGGAAAATCGCCACGCAAGAAACGGAATACACAACTGCTTTGCAACACTTCAACAACGCGATTGTCGAATTTGAAAAAATAGACAACACCTACAATATTCAAAGAATTTATCAACAATTAGCAAACGTGTTGGTTTTGCAACAAAAATACGACAAAGCGCTTGTTTACCTCGATAAATCACGTTCCTTGCTAAATGCGCTAAACGAATATTCTGAAAGCACTTTGTTACTCAAGAAAATAGCTTTTATCTACGCTAAAAAAGGCGACAAAACAACAGCCTACACCATTTTAAATCAATATGTTGTTTTGCAAGACAGTTTGCAACTTACTGATATTCAATCGAATTTAATTTTATTACAACAGCAAAGTAAGGCTGACGAACGAGAGCGTTTAATTACCTTA
Source organism: Crocinitomicaceae bacterium (assembly GCA_035445045.1). Taxonomy (GTDB): domain Bacteria; phylum Bacteroidota; class Bacteroidia; order Flavobacteriales_D; family Crocinitomicaceae; genus 40-80. The sequence goes on from DAOMPZ010000086.1 coordinate 8,078, forward strand.
CAATCCGACTCGATAAAGACACAGCAAAAAGAAAAAGACTACACAACGACGATGTTGGAAAACGTGAAACTTAAAAACAACCTCAAAACGTACATTATCATTGGATTTTTGGGCTTGGTTTTGTCCGCTGGAATTATTTTGTTTTTCAAGTGGAATCAGAATTTAATTCAACAACGACAACGGGAAGCAGAAATGAACCAAACGTTGCTTAGAACGCAGATGAATCCACATTTTGTATTCAATGCCATGTCTGTTATTCAAAGTTATATTTACGACAATGACACGAAAAATTCCACGAAATTCTTAGTTAATTTTTCCAAATTGATGCGCCTTATTTTAGAAAACTCGTCCAAAGAGTTTATTCCGATGCCAATTGAGCATGAAATTTTGGATAAATATTTAAGTGTTCAAAAGTTAAGGTTTGAAGATAGGTTTAATTTTAATATTTTTACGGACGAAGATTTGTTAAATGATGAGGTGATGATTCCGCCAATGGTAACACAGCCATTCATCGAAAATGCGATTGAACATGGTCAGTTGCACTTGCGAGAAGACGGATTTATAAACATTTCATTCCATAAATCATCGGATAAATTGTTGGAAATAAAAATTACCGATAACGGTATCGGACGGAAAAAAGCGCAAGAAATGAAAAAATCCGAGGCGCATAAAAGTATGGCAATCGGAATTACAAAAGAGCGCATTGAAAGTTTGAATAAAAAATATAAAACGGAAGGGAAGTTGACATTTGAAGATTACGATACAGCAAACGAAGTTGGAACAATCGTAACGATAACCATTCCCTTTACAAAAATTGGAGTTTAAAATTCAGGTATTATGAAAGTAGTTATAATAGATGACGAGAAAAGAACAAGAGAAATGATTGCCAAAATGATTGATTCTTTTGATTTGGGAATTGAGTGTTTTCCTATTGGCGAAAATGTTCAATCGGGCATTCAAGCCATTGAAGAGGTACAACCAGATTTAGTTCTTTTGGATATTCAAATGCCTGACGGAACAGGTTTTGATTTGTTAAATTCAATTGACTCACGTAATTTTGAAGTTATCTTCGTTACTGCTTTTGAAGAATATGCCTTGAAAGCGATTAAATTCAGTGCGTTGGATTACGTTTTAAAACCAATCGACAGCGAAGAATTACAACGAGCAATTACCAAAGCGACCGAAACAATCGAACGTAAAGTGGATAGCAAGCAATTAGAAACTTTGAATTACAATATTCACAATCCTAATCGTAAAAAATTGGTTTTAAAAACACACGAATGTGTTCATGTGGTTGATTTAGAAAATGTTGTTCGGTGCGAGGCAGATAGAAATTATACGTCTTTTTTCTTAAATGACGACAAAAAGATTTTGGTTTCTAAAACACTCAAAGAATACGAAACGCTTTTGGCAGCAAATCAATTTTTCCGTGTCCAACAGTCGCATTTAGTTAATTTGAATTATGTTGAACGCTTTGATAAAAAGAATGGCGGAAGTGTTGTCATGAAAGACGGCTCGGAAGTTCCATTAAGCCCAGCGAAGAAAGATTTGTTTTTTAAAGTATTGGAAAGTATATAGTTAGTATAGAGTTAAGAATTGACTTAGGCAATACCGTAAATTTTTCGTTTTATTTCGCTATTTCACGAATAAAAACTACATTTACGCTTTATTAAACAATAAGGAAAAATTTTATGAGAGATACAGAAATTTTCGATTTAATTGAAAAAGAAAAACAAAGACAATTACACGGTGTTGAGTTGATTGCATCAGAAAATTTTGTCAGCGACGAAGTTATGCAGGCAATGGGTTCTGTTTTAACCAATAAATATGCGGAAGGTTTACCAGGCAAAAGATATTATGGTGGTTGCGAAATCGTTGACCAAACCGAGCAGTTAGCGATTGACCGTTTGTGTAAATTGTTTGGCGCAACGTGGGCAAACGTTCAACCACATTCGGGAGCGCAGGCAAATATGGCTGTTTTTATGGCGTGTTTACAATCGGGCGATGCCATTTTAGGTTTGAATTTATCGCATGGAGGTCACTTAACGCATGGTTCACCTGTCAATTATTCGGGGAAAAACTTTAAAACGTTCTTTTACGGCGTGAAAGAAGATACAGGTTTGGTTGATTACGAAACGTTGGAGGAAACGGCTCGCAAAGAGAAACCAAAATTAATCATTTGTGGTGCATCGGCCTATTCGAGAGATTGGGATTATGCACGTATTCGCAAAGTAGCGGACGAAGTTGGAGCGTTGGTTTTGGCGGATATTTCGCACCCTGCAGGCTTAATCGCAGCAGGTTTGTTAAACGACCCGTTGGAACATTGCCACATCGTCACTTCGACAACGCACAAAACCTTGCGTGGTCCTCGTGGTGGTGTGATTATGATGCGTCATAATTTTGACAATCCTTTTGGC
>DAOMPZ010000087.1:0-10483 GCA_035445045.1 Crocinitomicaceae bacterium
CCGTACAGGAAACAAAGCAAAAGGCGATAAAGTAGCGAAAGAAGTGTTTGACATCGTGCGTCGAAATATCAACTATTTTATGAAATCAAAACCAACGTTTATGTACCGCAACAAAGCAGATTTAACGGCAGCGTTGAATGCGTTGTTCTCGATTGACATGATTGCCAACGACCAAACAGACGGAAATCCAAACGGTGTTGTTGCGAAAGAAATCAACCGATACATTGAGCAATTAACACAAAAAGAATATCCGCAAAAATTGGTTGAATTTAAAGACATCGCAGATAATGCAAGCGACGTTTATAGTAGTTCGTACCTGAACGGCTATAAAGAAATGAAAGAATTGTTACCAGCATTGATGAGTACGTATGGCTATCAAGTTGACGGACTTCCGCAAGACGGAAACGGCGGTATGGATTTGTCTTCGGAGCAAATTCAGCAGTTGATACAGGAGCAAGAGTAAAACTATAAAAAATATGACATAATACTTCTGTGATTTTTAGTTGCAGAAGTATTTTTTTTAAAACGTAATTCAATTTCATATAATGATGCGATTTGCAGAGTTATTTGCTGATTTTCAAATTGTCGTTACACTGTCACGACAATTGAGTTGGTCTCATTTTTTAGTAATAATCCCCTTAAAATCAACCCTTGACAAAAAGCATTAACAACATAAAATTTTTTCACACACCAAATTTGGTCAGAAAATTATACGACAGCCTTATTTGGAGCGTTCCTATTTCGGATAATACCGTTTTTTTGACCTTTGATGATGGTCCAAACGAGGAAATTACAACCTACATTCTCGACCGTTTGAAAGCCTTAAATTGGACAGCTACGTTTTTTTGTGTGGGCGAAAATGTCCGTAAAAACCCTAAACTTTTTCAACGTATTTTAGACGAAGGTCACACCGTTGGGAATCATACAGATAACCACGCAAACGGCTGGAAAACAAAGCAAAAAGAGTATTTAAACAGTATTTCAAAAGCTAATAAAGTCATTCCGTCTTCGCTCTTTCGTCCGCCTTACGGAAAGATTCCACGCAAGTTAATCAAAGAAATTTCTAAAGATTATAAAATTGTGATGTGGTCATTTATGGCGTATGATTTTGACAAGCGTATTTCACACGATGTAATTTTACAAAAAGCTCAAAAACACATCATTCAAGGAAGTATTATCGTTCTTCATGACAACGAAAAATTTATTCAAAACGAAAAAGCCGTTTTTGAAATTATCGTTTCCGTTTTACAAGAAAAAGGATTGAAATCTAAAGCGTTAAACTAATCTAAAGTTGCTAATCAAAGTGTTTCTTTGAAAACGACTTCCGCTAAATACGCCCAATATTTTCCTGTCAGGTAAAATTTATTTTGATTTTTGTCGAATGCAATTCCGTTTAATACGTCGCCATTGCCCTTTCCTTTTGCAACAAATTCAGAACAGTCTATCGTCTGCAAAACCTTTCCATTTTGCGCATCAATCACGACAATATCATTGCTCATCCAAATATTGGCGTAAATTTTTCCGTCAACATATTCCAATTCATTCAAATTTTTGATTGCGCCTGCATTGTCATAAACAGACATTATTTTAGTTACTTGAAACGTGTTTGGATTTCTAAAGAAAAGCCGTTCCGAACCGTCACTCATAATAATTTCTTTGCCGTTGTTTGTCAATCCCCAGCCTTCGCCCGTGTAGGAAAATGTAGCGTTGGACTTACTCAACGAAATCGGGTCGTAAACGAAACATTTTTGCGATGTCCAAGTAAGTTGATACAATTTGTTGTCTAAAATCGTAATTCCTTCGCCGAAATAATTTCCGTCCAAGGTTGTTTCTTTGATCGTTTCGCCTGTCTGTAATTTCTTTTGCATGATGCGTGTTGCGCCAATGTGGTCGGGGTCGCCTGTGCTTTCGTACAAAATGCCGTTGGCGATTTCCAAACCTTGCGTAAAATCGGTTGCATTGTGCGGATAGAGTGTCACTACTTTGGCACTTAGCTTTTGCGGAATAACATCGGATAAGATACGAATCGTTTGATTTTCAACAAATTCCTTTCCGTTTTTATCTTTTGCTTTCAGGGTAAAACGTTTTGCTCCCAAACCTAAAGATGCAATATCAAAAGCAACGTTGACATCGCTCGTTAAGTTCGACCATGTTTGATACAAACTATCTTCCATAAAAAACGAAACTTCTTTGATTTCCGCATTTTTCGTTAATTGAAGTGTCAAAGGCTTGCCAAAAACAGCTTGGTAGTTCGTCGAATAAGATACAGGAAACGTAGTATTTTCATATATTTCAGGTTCGTCTGTACACGCTCCAAAAACAAGCAGTAAGCAAGAAAAAAGTAAGAATTTAATATAAAAATGTTTTTTCATTTCATTAAAGATTTAAAAACGATTTTATCTTTTCAACCGAGATATTGTTGTGTGACATATCACTGTGATTGCCGTTCACAGCTTGTACCAATGCTTGTGGCGATTGATGTACGACATTCCATTTTTCGGCGATATAATTCGATAATTCACGGTTTTCACGTACTTCGATAAACGCCAAACGAACATTTTCCAAATCATATTCGTTTTCAAATTGACGTAACGCCATGCGTGAAACAGGGCAACGTTCACTGTGTTTGAAAACAATTAGCGGTTGCGATTTATCATTGATAAGTTGGTCTAATTCAGCAATAGTTTGCGGAATTTCCCAATGGAGCGATTTTGAACTTTTTCCAAACATAACTTTAATTCAATTATAAAACAGTCGTAAATTGTTTTAAGAAACGGACATCATTTTCTGAATACAAACGTAAATCATTGACCTTATATTTTAATTGTGTGATACGCTCGACACCCATTCCGAAAGCAAATCCCGAATAAACATTAGAATCAATTCCCGATGCTTCCAAAACATTTGGATCGACCATTCCACAACCTAAAATTTCCAACCAACCCGTGTATTTACAAACATTACAACCTTTGGCGTTACAAATCGAACACGAAACATCAACTTCTGCACTCGGCTCTGTAAACGGAAAATAAGACGGTCGCATTCTGATTTTAGATTTTTCGCCGAACATTTCTTTGGCAAAATATTCCAACGTTTGTTTTAAATCTGCGAACGACACATTTTTGTCGATGTACAAACCTTCCACTTGATGAAAAAAGCAGTGCGCACGTGCCGAAATAGCCTCGTTGCGATAAACTCTCCCTGGGGAAATCGTACGGATTGGTGGTTGTGAACTTTCCATAACACGCACTTGCACCGAAGAAGTGTGCGTTCTAAGTGCCATTTCATTTTCGCCTTTTTCGATAAAAAACGTATCTTGCATATCACGTGCAGGGTGTTCGGGTGGAAAATTTAAAGCGGAGAAGTTGTGCCAATCGTCTTCAATTTCTGGCCCTTCGGAAACATTAAACCCGATGCGATTGAATATTTCAATAATTTCATTTCTGACTTGCGAAATCGGGTGATGTGACCCCACAGAAAATTCTTCGCCCGAACGTGAAAAATCGACAAATTCTGTATTTGTTTCCACATTTTCAAATTTTTCTTTGAAAAAAATAAATTTTTCTTCAGCCATATTTTTCAGACTATTCATCAACTGACCGATTTCTTTTTTCTGTTCGTTCGGAACGGTTTTAAGTTGACTGTACAAATCTTTTACAACGCCCTTAGAGCCTATAAACTCGATGCGAAAAGCTTCCAATTCAGCAGGTGTTGAAATGGTGTAATTTTCAACTTTTAATTTAATATTTTGTATTAATTCTTGCATTTTGTAACCTATTTATTTAATCTCCGTTTACTATTTTTGCAGTACAAAATAAATTTTGTTATTGCAAATATCAAAGCTTTTTCATTAATTTGTGAAAGTTTTTAAACCTTTCGGGGTAAAATTACGTTTTATACTTAGAAATAATTGTATTATACTATGAAAAAAATTTTAAGAATTTCAGTAATGTTAGTTGCAAGCGTTGTTCTTGTGACGATGACTTCTTGTAAAAAAGAACCGTCTATTCTGAAAGTTTATGTGAAATCTTCTGCGAATCAGTTAGTTCCAGGGGCGAGAGTTGTTATTGCGGGAGATATTTACTCGACACCTGCAACACGTGAATTTGTGGACACAGCAATGACTAATTCAACAGGGTATGCTACTTTTGATATGGACAAATACTTTGGAGATAAGCCCGAAAAGGCTGAAACAGGTTTTTTTGACATCATCGTAAAGAGTGATAATAAAACGGGACAATTAAACGGTGCACGTGTTAGAGTACGTATTACGAATGTCGAAACGGTAAAATTAAATTAAGAAAACATGAAAAATAAACACATTTTATTCAGTCTTGCAATTATTGCTGTAATGTTAGTGGCTTGTAAGAAAAAGCCTGATACGATTGCGAAAATTACGATTTATAACAGTTTGAACAACCAAGTTGTTCCCGAATGTCGTGTTATTCTTTGGGGTAAAGCAAGTGTTGGGCAAGGAACGAAAAGCCAAGGCGATGTTGTATTGTATGACACAGCTTATACTAATTCGGCAGGCGAGGCGATTTTTAACTACAATGAATTGTATCAAAAAGGAATGGCAGGCGTTGCCATTTTACAAATCAATGCCCAAAAAGGAAATTATAAAGGCGAAGGAATTATCAAAGTAGAGGAAGAAACGACCAGCGAAACGACGGTGTATATTCAACCATAATACAGTGTAAAAAGAAAATTAAAAAGTCCGATTGATTAAGTCGGACTTTTTTTATGTGGAAATTTTAATTTTTAACCTTATCTAAGATTGTATTGTCCAACGGTTTTACTCCCGATGCAAAATCAGCAACAATTTGATGTTCTTCGTTGAGCAAAATTTTGTGGAAATTCCATTTAATTTCAAGTTTTCCGTAACGATTTGTTTGCGGATTTAAAAGTGTTGCAAACAACGGGTGGATTGTTTTTCCTTTGACATCAACTTTGTCCATCATAAGAAATGTTACACCGTAATTTTTTGTGCAAAATTCCCCGATTTCGCTTGCTGTTCCGTATTCTTGATTTAGAAAATTATCTGTTGGAAAGCCAATTACAACAACTTTTTCGCCATATTGTTCATGCAATTTTTGCAAACCTTCATATTGTGGCGTATAACCACATTTTGATGCCGTGTTGACGATTAAAATTTTCTTTCCCTTGAATTTTTCAAGCGTAATCGTGTCGCCCGAAAGTGTGCGCAACGGAATTTGGTCTATGTTTTGAATGTCAACGCCTTTTGAATAGTCGTTTTTTGCTCCAAAAATGGAACTAAAAGCTGAAAATATCGTAAGTATGCTCATTATGCCTAAAAATAAAATTCCTTTTTTAAGTGTTTTTCTGTTTTTCATGATGTTTTATTCATGTTTTTCACAAAGTAAAAGTAATGAAAATTTATTCTTACAAGGAATTATTTATGGAAAAGATTTTTCCAATGTTATCGGAACGGTTTACATTTTGAAGAAAGGTGATAAGGTCACGATTCGTTATGAATACAGCAATGACGAGCAAGACTACCAACTTTATGATGCTAAATTTTCAGTGCATAATGAGCATTTAATTTTTTCGGATAACACAACGATTTCAAAGAAAATTGGTTTAAAAAACCAACTGTGTAAAAGTAAAATCACGCTCCAAAACACGGATACGTTGGGTTATTGGCGTGGCACTACAACGAGTTTGCAATGTCGAAACATGAATTTTAATGTGATTTGTTACGAATCTTCTTTGCCTTTTAATGACGGAAACAATAACACTTATAACAATTATTGGATTAAGGAATTTCAATATCGCTTGTCTAAAAATTATCCTGCGCCGAAAATTGTGGAGGAAAAACGGGCTAATTTTCAACTATTTACCATTTATTTTGACTACGATAAATTTGATGTCCGCCCCGAATATTACGCTCGACTAAACGAAATGGCGATGATTGTGGACAGTCATTCCGATTTCCGCATTTTAATTACAGGCCACACCGATTCAGACGGAAGTGATTTATATAACGATGAATTATCCAAAAAAAGAGCGCAGGCAATCAAGGATTATTTTATTGCGAAAGGCGTTCCCGAAAAAAAACTGAACATTGATTTTAAAGGTAAAAAATTACCGCTCAACAACAACCGAACTCCCGAAGAAAAACAAACGAATAGACGTGTTGTGATAGGGTTTATCTAAAAAGATTCCAAATATTTCATTACCTTTGCTTTGTCGCACGCTATTTGTTAGTGACATCGAAATTTTCAAAACATGAACAAATTAATTCTTTCATTCGGCTTATTTTTTTTATCTAGCTCCTTGTTTTCTCAGGTTTTACCTTTCGTAGATTACAACGATTATCTTAAAGTTTTTTACATGGGTCAAGCACGACAACTGGAATATCAGCGTGTGCAGTCTTTTGCTTTTGGCGACAATATGTTAGCTTATATTGACCACAAATTGGACTTGAAGTATTACGACGGAAAAAATGTTTATACGGCAACAAACATGATGGTCGATTACAAAGTTTCCGACAACTATTTGGCGTTTAAAGTTGCCAATGCGCTGTATTATATCGAAAATAATAAACCTCGCAATTTGACCATGTTTGCAGGAAATTTCATTGTGAAAGATTCCTTGATTTTGTTTGAAGACACACGTTTTAACACGTGGAACATCGTTTACAAAGGAACGGTCAAACCGCTTTACCAAATGACAAGCACGCTTTTTGAACCTGCATTTGTGGGCGAAAATATCGTTGCATTTAAGGATAACGGCGAGTTATATAAAGTTTTTCATAACGGTCAGATTTACGAATTTGGCGTTTGGTTAGACCCGATAAAATTTGCCGCAGGAACAGATATTTTGTGTTTTAACGACCCAACGATGAGTACGTTTGTAGTGTTTGAAAATGGCGAATTTATGGACGTTGAGTCGCAGTTTGCCCAATCCTATAAATCGGGGAGAGATTTTATTGTTTATCAAGATATTAACGGCAATTTGATGCATTACGCCAAAGGGAAAAAAACATTACTGTCGAACTTTCCCAAAATGTATGACGTGGTTGATGATGTCGTTTATTTTATTGAAAATGGATTTCCACACACGTTTTACAATGGCGAAAAAACACGTATTTACAACAACATTCCAGCAGATTACAAACTGAAAAACAAAACCATAGCATTTCGCAACATCATGGGTGGTGTGAGCGTTTTTGCGAATGGAAAAGTTACTGAACTGACAACCCAACAAAATTCGGAATACGAAATTTCGGGCAATGCTGTTTTAGTGAAATTGTTTAACCGCTCGTATTTGGTTTATGTGAATGGGGAGGTTTATACTTTGAATTAGACGAAAGACCGCTTCGCTCAAAGACGTAAGACATAAGACAGATTTTCGAGAAGCACCATTTTCAATTCTCTGCGTAACTCTGTGCCTTCTCTGTGTCCTCTGTGTTAAAAAACGTTAAGATAGACAAGATCGCTTTGCTGTAAGACTTGATTTCAAATACCTCAATCTGTCTTAACGTCCTAAAATCATACCGTCCTAACGTCCGCCCTATCAATATTGCAACGAATATAGGTTGAAATAAACGCCTTTTTTAGCAAGTAATTCTTCGTGTGTTCCGACTTCAGCGATTTCGCCTTTGTCCATCACGACAATCATATCGGCATTTTTTATTGTGCTTAAACGGTGCGCAATGACAATCGAGGTTTTATCTTTCATCAGCTTGTCCAACGCCTCTTGCACTTGACGTTCACTTTCGATGTCCAAAGCAGAAGTTGCCTCGTCTAAAATCAAAATGGGTGCATTTTTCAAAACGGCACGTGCAATGTTAATCCGTTGGCGTTGTCCGCCCGATAATTTTCCGCCACGTTCGCCAATCATCGTATCGTAGCCATTTTCCATTGTTTCGATAAAGGCGTGAGCATTGGCAATTTTTGCAGCCTGCTCCACTTCTTCGTTCGTAGCGTTTGGTCGCCCGAAAAGAATGTTGTTTTTGACCGTATCATTGAACAAAATCGATTCCTGCGAAACAATCGCAATCATACTGCGTAACGCATGAACAGAAATATCTTTAATGTTAATCTCATCAATAAAAATTGCACCCGAAACAACATCGTAAAAACGGGGTAACAAATCTGCAACCGTCGATTTTCCACTACCCGATTCGCCCACGATTGCAATAATTTTTCCCTGCGGAATGGTCAAACTAAAATCTTTAACAACAAACGTATCGTTATACTTGAAAGACACGTTTTTATAGGCAATGTTTGATTTAAAATTCGTCAGCGTAACGGGATTTTCGGCATCTAAAATTTTCTCGTCCGTATTCAAAACTTCGTTAATGCGCTCCATAGAAACTTTTGCTTTGTTCAAAATCGTCAAATTATTGGCGATGCTCTGAATGGGAACAAGTAACTGCGAAAAAATGATGATAAAACCCAAAAACGTGTCGCCCGTAATGTTTGCCGTTCCCTCAATAATCATTTTTCCACCAAACCAAACAAGGCTAATCATTACTGCCGAACCAATAAATTCATTCAGTGGCGAAGTCAAATCTTTTTTGCGGAAAACACGTGTAATTAATTGCTGGTGACGCAAGTTGATTTTTTTAAATTTTTCGATCACAAAATCCGTTGCGTTAAACGCTTTGATAATGCGCATCGCCCCTAAATTTTCTTCGATGTTGGAAAATAAAGTTGCCATTTCTTCTTGCCCTTTTTTTGCCGTGCGCTTCAAACTTTTACCAATTCTCGAAATGATAAACGCTGAAACAGGCAACAACAAAAACGAAACAAGTGTCAACTGCGGACTAATGTAAATTAAGGTCGAAATGCTAATAATAATCGCTATTGGGTCACGAAAAATGATTTCCAAAACCGCCAAAACCGCCACTTCAATTTCGTTCACGTCGTTATTCATGCGTGTCATCAAATCGCCTTTTCGCTCGGTTGTATAATAGGACATCGGAAGTTTAACGGCTTTTTCAAAGAGTTTCAAACGAATATCTCGCACCACCGCCATGCGCACAAACGACTGGAAAAATACCGCCAAATAGCGAAAAATATTTTTGAAAAAAAACGCTATCAAGACCGTCACACAAACAAACAACAATGCCGAAATGGGATTTTCGCTCGCCTTGGACTCCATGAAAAACTGATAATAGCTTTTAACATAAAGAAAAAAATCAACAAATCCACCGTTGTAAATCGGCTCGATAAGTTCTTTTTTTGTTTCCGCTCCCGTCGGAAAAATAACCTGTAAAAATGGAATAAACAATACGAGCGACAAAAGATTGAACAGCACATACAGTAAGTTTGAGCCAATGACCGCAAGGCAATATCCTGTATATTTGAATGCGTAACGGTAAATTTCTACTATCTGTTTCATTTGTGGCAAAGTTACCGAAATTATTTGATTGGATAGTACGACGTTAAGATTTTATGATGTTAGGACTTTAAGACCCGCTGCATTTCGACAAGCTCAATGTGGCACGCTGTAAGACTTGATTGCACAAATACCTCAATCTGTCTTTGGTCTGATGTCTTTTGTCTTTTCGTCTTTTCGTCTGAAAAAACTATCGTATCACAGCAATATGTCCTGTTAATCGACCTTCAATACCATCATTGGACATGAAATCAATAATCCAAACATAAACATCGTCGGGAACCATTTTTCCTTTGTATGTACCGTCCCAGCGGAATTGTTTGTCGTTGCTTTCAAAAATTCGTTCGCCCCAACGGTTGTAAATCATGATGTTAAAATCAGCGATATTAATAGTACTCGCCTCAAAATATTGGTTGTGACGGTCGCCATTAGGTGTAAAAGCATTCGGTACGTAGATGTAATATTCAGGCATGACTTCAATCGCTTTATACACGGTGTCATTACAGCCTAAATCCGAAGTTACCACTAAACGAATGACATAACCTCCAGGTTCTTCGTAAATGTGATTAGGGTGTTTTAAGGTTGACGTTGTTGGGTTGAGTGTGTCGCCAAAATCCCAATCAAAAATAACCGAATTGGAAGAAGACGTATTTTGAAACATCACGTCAACGCCTTGTGTCGGTGGATAATTTGTTACCTCAAAATCCGCTTTTGGCACTTGAATAATCGCTGTTGCTGTCGTGGAAACACTATACGTCTGACATTCGTCTGTGACTGTAACGGTGTAAGTTGTTGTTTGCTTTGGCGCAACCGAAATAGATTGTGTTGTCGTCCCATTGTTCCATTGATAATAATATTGTCCATAGCCACCATGTGCATAAACTGTAAATTCAACAGGCGTATAAGGACAAACCCTAACAGAAACAATAGAATCTATTAAAAGTTCGGGCGTTGTGATTGTGTAGTGAATGATTGTATCATACGTAAAACCACAACCGTCTGTAATCGTAACTGTGTAAAATGTGGTTTCAGTTGGAGCAACAACAACTGTCGAATCGTGACTGATAACTGCGCCTGTTTCGTCTTTCCAATCAATTGTATAAGACGGTGCGCC